>DASZWQ010000083.1 GCA_035546535.1 Pirellulales bacterium
CTCATCGATCGGCTGCTCGCCAGTCCCGAGTACGCACGACACATGGCGGGCGTGTTCGACGTGGCACTGATGGAACGGCGGCCGGAGAAAAACGTTCCGATTGCCGAATGGCAGAAGTACCTGTACGAATCGTTCGCCGCGAACAAGCCGTACGACAAAATCGTGCAGGAGATACTCTCGGCCGATGGTGTCGATCCCGCCGCCCGCGCGCCGGCCCGCTTTTACCTCGATCGTGAAGGGGAAGCGAATCTGCTGACGCGCGACATCGGCCGCATCTTCTTTGGCATGGACCTGCAATGCGCGCAGTGTCACGACCATCCGCTGATCGCCGACTATTACCAGGCCGACTATCAAGGGCTGTACGCATTCTTCAATCGCAGCCTGCTCTTCACGGACAAAGACAAAAAGGTCTTCTTCGCCGAAAAGGCTGACGGCGACGTGTCGTACGTGTCGGTCTTCGATGCCACGCGCAAAGGGGTCGCACTGCCGCAGCTTCCCGGCGGCGAAGCGGTGCCCGAGCCGGCGTTCAACAAGGGAGAAGAATACGTCGTTGCGCCGGCCGACAATGTTCGTCCCGTACCCAAGTACAGCCGCCGCGCTCAACTGGCGCAGCAGTTGTCGGCAAAACCGAATGCATATTTCGACCGGGCGATCGCCAATCGGCTGTGGGCACTCTTGATGGGACGGGGCCTGGTCGATCCGGTCGACTTGCACCACGACGGCAATCCTCCGTCGAACCCTGCGGTCCTTACGCTGGTGGCCGACTCGTTCCGGGCGATGAAATACGACGTTCGGGCAATGCTGGCCGAGCTCGCGCGCACGCGAACCTATGCCCGGTCCATGGATCTGTCCCCCGACATGCCGGCGCGCGGCCCGCAGCTCGAGCCGCAATTGGCGACATGGGAAGCAGAGCGAGTGCGGTTGGCCGCCGTGCTCGATGCATCGCAAGAAACATCGCACAAGATCGGCGGCCAACTGTCGGCAGCGCGGACTAACGCCGCGCCGGTCGCCGACGAGTTAGCCAAAGCCCGCGCGACTGCTGCGGAAGCCAAGAAGAACGCCGAAACGGCCACCGCTACGTTTGCCGCCGCACAGCAATCGCTTCCGGGTCGCGAGGAGGCATCGCAACTGGTCTCGGCGGCCAATGCCAAGACGGCCGAGGCTGCGGCGAAACTTCCCGACGACAAGGAACTGGCCGACGCGGCAGCAAAACTCAAAGCCCGCGCCGAACAGTTGACCGCCGAGGTCGCGAAGCTCACTCAGGCCGTAGCCGAAGGTCCGGCCGCGGTCAAAACGACAGCCGAAGCGCTCGTGGCCGCTGACCAGGCATTGGCCGGGGCGACCAGCAAATTCGAACCCCTCCAAGCACGCGTTGCCGAACTCACGGCTCAAGCCAAAACGGCCGACGCACAAACCCGCGCCGACCGTACGGCGCTCGCCGCCTTCACCAGCAAGATGGACGATGCCCGCAGTGTCGTCGAGCTGTCGCGAGCGAACGACTCGGTGCAAGCCGGCCGCGCCGCGACCATGAAAGCCGACGCCGAGCTAACTTCGGCGCGCCAGGCGATCGCCGGCATGCAAGCCGATATCGATCGCGCGACTCAGGTCTTCAAAGCCGCCCAACAAGCGGCCGCGGCGGCAAGCGCTGCCGCCACCGAAGCGCGCCAAACACAAGGCGAGCGCAAAGCAACGTACGACGCGGTAGCCGAAGCCGTCGCCAAGACGCAGATCGCGCGGCAAAAGCTGCCCGACTCGCCTGAGCTGGCGGCCGCCGTGCAGTCGCTCGAGCGCAAAGCGGACGAGCTGGCGGCGAGCCTGAAAATGGCCGATGCCGAGGTGAGCGATCGCGACAGCGCCGCCAAAGTCGCCGCCGAACAAGCGTCCGCCGCCCAATCGGCCGTCGACGCACTGACGGCGCAGCGGACGAAACTCGTCGAACAATCCGCTTCGGCCGAACAAGCCGCGGCCGCCGCTCATCAGAAACTCAATGCGGACCTGGCCAGCGCCGACACGGCACAGCGCAAACTGGTCGATCGTAGCGGCGTTCGCTGTGCCGTCGCGGTGTTAAAGCCGCTCTCGCCCGAGCAGTTGGCCTGGAGCATGATGCAGGCCGCAGGCGTGGTCGATCGAGTGCGCGCGGCGGTCGAGGCCGAATGGAACAAGAACCATCCGACGCCGGATGAAGCGGCCCAGGCCGCGCGGTCTCGCGAGATCGACCGTGCGCTAAGCGAGAAGCTCAAAGGAGCGGTGCAGGCATTCGTCGCACGCTTCGCCGCTGCGGCCGGCCAGCCGCAACAAGTCTACTCGGCCACCGTCGACCAGGCGCTGTTCCTGGCCAACGGCGGCGAAGTCCGTTCATGGCTCGCGCCGGCCGAAGGCAATCTCACCGACCGCGTGACGAAACTCGCCGATCCGCAGCAAGCGGCTGCGGAATTGTACTTGAGCGTGCTCACCCGCGCGCCCTCCGATCAAGAGACCGCCGAGGTCGCAAGGTTTCTCGAGGCTCACACGGCAGATCGGGCGGCCGCCGTTCAAGAACTCGCCTGGGCGCTGTTTTGCTCGGCCGAGTTCCGCTTTAACCACTAACGAGGGAGGATACCCTGATGCGCTGCGACTATGCCTGCCATTCGCCCGAGCATTTGCTCGCGCGGCGTCGCTTCCTGGGGCAAGTGGCCGCCAGCAGTGGACTTTTCGTGGGCGGACTGGGCGCCGCCGTGCGTCCCGCCGCGGCCGAGCAACTGGCCAAGAACCAGAAACGCATCCTCTGCTTCTACATGGCCGGCGGCCTCAGCCAGTTGGAAAGCTGGGATCCCAAGCCCAAGACCGACACGGGCGGACCGTTCCGCGCGATTCCGACCTCGGTCCCCGGCGTCCACATCTCCGAGCTGCTTCCCAATATCGCCAAACAGATGCAGCACCTGATGATCGTGCGCGGCGTGAACACCAAAGAAGACGATCACGGCAAGGGGGGCTACATGATGACGACCGGCCGTCGCCAGACGCCCGCCGCCGATTACCCGACGCTGGGTGCCGTCACGGCCAAGGCCCTGGCTCCCGACGAAAGCGCCATTCCTGGCCATATTCGCATTTCACCGGGCGGAGGCGGCGGACGATCGGACGACGCCGCGTATCTCGGTCCGCGCTACGCGAGCATCGTGCTCGGCAATGGCAATCCGCCCGCCAACAGCGCCCGCGACGGCTCTCTTTCGGCCGCCGCGGATGAAGAACGTAATCGCCTGCGCCGTCTGGCGGACGAGCGCTTCCTGTCGCGCCGTCGCACGGCGCTCACGGACGCCTACACCTACAGCTATGAACAAGCGCAGCGGCTCATGGGCGAGCGCGACCTGTTCGATGTCAGCAAAGAGCCGGCCGCCGATCTCGAGCGTTACGGAACGTACGACCTGGGCCGGCACTGTCTGCTCGCCCGGCGACTATTGTCCGGGGGCGCGACGTTCGTCCAGGTCACGCACTCGAACTACGACACGCACAACGAAAACTTCGATTTCCACCTGGAACAACTCGGCGAATTCGATCGCTCGTTCGCCGCGCTCGTGGCTGACCTGGCCGATCGGGGCATGCTTGATAGCACGTTGATCGTGGTGCTGGCCGAGTTCGGCCGGACGCCGCGGATCAACCATTTTTACGGCCGCGATCATTGGTCGGCCGCCTGGAGCGTCCTCTTGGGCGGATGCGGCGTGCAGCGCGGCGGCGCCTTTGGAAAAACCAACGCCAACGGCACCGAAGTGGTCGAGCACCAGGTCGACCACGCGCAGCTTTTCCACACCTATCTGAGCGCCGTGGGGCTTGATCCGTCGGAAAGCTTCGACGTCGGCGGCCGTTCGATGCCCATGGCCGACCCGGCGGCCAGCGCCATCAAGGAGTTGCTCGTATGAGCGACGCCGCGCAAGCGCCCAAGGCCGATCCCGCGCAAACGCACGTAGCGGTCGAGTGGAAATACACGAGCCCCTTCATCTCGTGCCGCTTCGACCCGACCGGGCGATTCGCCTTTGCGAGCGCCCAGGACAACACCGTGCAGCGTTGGGAGGTTACCAGCGGCGCGAACGTCTCGCTCGCCGGACATGAGAGCTGGGTCCGCGCGCTCGCTTTTTCGCCCGATGGGCAAACGCTCTACACCGGCGGCTACGAGGGGCGCTTGATCTTCTGGCCGGCCATGGCCGATGCCCCCGCGCCCGCCCGCACGATTGAGGCGCACACCGGCTGGCTGCGCGGCCTGGCGGTCAGTCCCGACGGATCGCGCATCGCCAGTTGTGGCAACGACAACCTGGTCAAACTGTGGAACGCCGCCGACGGCGCTCTAGTCCAAACGCTTTCAGGCCACACGGGCAACGTCTTCAGCGTGCTCTTTCATCCAGGCGGCCAGTGGCTGCTCTCCGGCGATCTCATGGGCCAGGTCCACCAGTGGGAAGTCACAAGCGGCAAGCTCATGCGGAGCTTCGATGCCAAGGAGCTACACACGTACGAAAAGGGGCAGGCGGTAGATTACGGCGGTGTGCGCAGCATGGCCCTTTCGCCCGACGGCAAAAGCCTGGCCTGCTCAGGCTTGCACAAGGCGACCAATCCGCTAGGTGCCGTGCAGGATCCACTCGTGATGGAATTCGACTGGGAATCGGCGAAGCCGCGTATTTCGCACGCGCCCGACGCCAAGTCGATCGCCTGGCGCATCGTCTATCACCCCGACGGCTACCTGATCGCCGGCTGCGGTGGCACCAATCCGCTGTTCCTGTTCTTCAAGTCGGACCAGGACAAGGAATTCTTCCGCTTCGCCTTGCCGAATACCGCCCGCGACATGGACCTGCATCGCGACGGCGTGCAATTGGTCACGGCGCATTTTGATAATCACGTGCGCATCAGCCGGATGACGCCGAAGGCAGCGTAAATGCCAACTCGGTGACGAATCATCAAGAGGATTATTGTGGTGCAGGCGTCCCGCCTGCGAATTTGTCCGCTCGATCATTGTGGTGCAGGCGTCACGCCTGCGAGTTCGCCCGCTCTGTCCAGTACTTCGCGCGGCACGGGACGTCGGCGGGCAGGCGGGACGCCCGCAGCACAAAAGGCGGGCGTGACGATCCTTTTGCGAGCGGCCATGAAAAAAACCGCCTCAGGCGGCGCTTGGTGGCTCGCTCAAGCACCAAGGCACCACCTGAGGCCAGCGTGGCGTTCCGAAAAACCCTGCCGCCTTAGTTTCTCAGTCGGTGGCCCAGATGTTATTCCGCTCCTGGCCGACCGTGGCCGCCTCACCTTCGGCCGCACAGACCGTCGCGCGGTGCGGGGCCGCACCGTTTGCGTGGCCGCGGTGCGCGTCCGCCGGGTGGAATTGGGCTTCTTCCGTCGAGCCGGTCAGGGCCGTGGTCGATGCCTCGCCGCGCGAGACGCACTGCGTGACCTGGTCGAAGTAGCCGGTGCCGACGAAGCGTTGATGCTTGGTCGCCCGGTAATCCCCTTCGGCCTCGCAGGCGAACTCGCGCTCTTGTAGCGCGGCGTAGGCCGTCATGCCATGATCGCGATAGCCGCGAGCCAGCTCGTACATGGACAGGTTCAGAGCGTGGAATCCGGCCAGCGTGATGAACTGGAAGCGGTATCCCATTGCCCCCAGCTCGCGCTGGAAACGAGCAATCGAGGCGTCGTCCAGCTTGCGCTTCCAGTTGAAGCTCGGCGAGCAGTTGTAGGCCAGCATCTTGCCGGGGAAGCGTTCGTGAACGGCCTCGGCAAACGTTCGGGCTTCCTCCAGATCGGGATGCGAGGTCTCACACCAGATCAAGTCCGCATAGGGAGCGTAGGAAATGGCCCGATCGATGGCCACTTCCAGGCCGCCGGTCATCCGGTAAAACCCTTCGGCCGTCCGCTCGCCGGTCAAAAATCGCTGGTCGCGCGCGTCGATGTCGCTGGTGACCAGGCGTGCCGCGTCGGCGTCGGTACGGGCGATCAACACCGTCGGCACGTCGAGAATGTCGGCCGCCAGGCGCGCGGTGGTCAGGGTGCGAATGAAGTGCGACGTCGGCACCAATACCTTGCCGCCCAGGTGACCGCATTTCTTTTCGCTGGCCAGTTGATCTTCGAAATGCACGGCCGCGGCGCCGGCTTCGATCATGCCCTTCATCAGCTCGAAGGCGTTGAGCGCGCCGCCGAAGCCGGCTTCGGCGTCAGCCACGATCGGCAAGAAATAATTCTTGTCTGCGCGTCCCTCGGCGTGCTGAATCTGGTCGGCCCGGCGGAAGGCGTTATTGATCTTGCGCACCACGTTCGGCACGCTGTCGGCCGGATACAGGCTCTGATCCGGATACATCTGGCCGGCGTTATTCGCGTCGGCCGCGACCTGCCAGCCGCTGAGATAAATCGCCTGCAAGCCGGCTTCGGCCATTTCCAAAGCCTGATTGCCGGTCAGCGCCCCCAGCGCGTGAACGTAAGGCTCGGATTGCAAAAGTTCCCACAGCCGCTCGGCCCCCATCCGGGCAAGACTGTGTTCGACGTGTACGCTGCCGCGCAGCCGCGCCACTTCCTCGGCCGTGTACTCACGGCAAATCCCTTCCCAGCGCGGGTCCGTATCCCAACGCTCCTTCAACTCTCCGATCGACGGGCAAGCACGGCGAATCATCTCAAACTCCCCAGAAATCCTTTAGGTGTGGCGATGCGTTACAAATCGGTGATCAACATTCTCTTTGAACTCGTGAAAGTAGCGGCGGCTCATGACAACTCGTCGTAGGCCGGCAACGTCAGAAACTCGACGAACTCGTCGTTCGCCACGATCTCGTCCATCAGCTCTGCGGCGCGCTCGTATTTGCCTTGCTCGAAGGCCGCGTCACCTACCGAGCCGCGGATCTTCTGCAACTCTTCGGCCAGCACCTGGCGGAACAGGTCGAGCGTGACCCGGCGGCCGTCGCTGAGCACCCCGCGCGGGTGGCGAATCCATTGCCAGATCTGCGTGCGGCAAATCTCGGCCGTGGCGGCGTCCTCCATCAGGTTGTAAATCGGCACGCAGCCTTGCCCGCGCAGCCACGATTCCAGGTACAACAGCCCCACGTTCACGTTCACCCGCAAACCGGCCTCGGTAATCGGGCCCGTGGGTACCTGCAGCAAATCGGCCGCCGTGACACGCACATCGTCGCGGCGGATGTGTACCTGGTTCGGCGTGGGCATGTGCTTGTCGAACACCTCAAGCGCCACGGCCACGAGCGCCGGATGGGCCACCCAAGTGCCGTCGTGCCCATCGGTCACTTCGCGCAGCTTGTCCTGGCGTACTTTTTCGAGCGCCGCTTCGTTGGCCGCGGTGTCCCCTTTGATCGGAATCTGCGCGGCCATTCCCCCCATCGCAAACGCGCCACGACGATGGCACGTCTTGATCAATAGTTGCGAATAGCTGCGCAGGAAGTGCGTGGCCATGGTCACCAGCGCCCGATCCGGCAGCACGTAATCGCCTCGGGCGCGGAACTTCTTGATGAAGCTGAAGATGTAGTCCCAGCGGCCGCAGTTGAGACCCACGCAATGGTCGCGCAGCTCCCACAGGATTTCGTCCATTTCGAAAGCGGCCAGAATCGTCTCGATCAGCACCGTAGCGCGGATCGTGCTGCGCGGCAGGCCGAGCTCTTCTTCCGCGGCCACGAACACCTCGTTCCACAGCCGGGCTTCGAGATGGTTTTCCATCTTCGGCAGATAGAAGTAGGGGCCGGAGCCTTTTTCGATCAACTGCGTCGCGTTGTGGTAGGCGAAAAGCGCGAAATCAAAGAGCGACGCCGAAACCGGCTGACCGTCGACCAACACGTGCTTCTCAACCAGGTGCCAGCCGCGCGGGCGGACCAGCAGCGTCGCCGTGTCACGATTCAGGCGGTACTCTTTCCCTTCCGGCGTCACTAGTTCGATCGTGCCGCGCACGGCGTCGCGCAGATTGATCTGGCCCTGGATCGTCGCTTCCCACGTCGGGGCGTGCGAATCCTCGAAATCGGCCATGTACATCCGCGCGCCCGAATTGAGGGCATTGATGACCATCTTGCGGTCGACAGGACCAGTGATCTCGACGCGACGGTCCTGCAAATCGGCGGGAACGTCCACGACCCGCCACTCGCTTTCGCGAATGCCGCGCGTCTGCGGAAGGAAATCCGGCACGTAGCCGGCGTCCAACCGCTCTTGCAACTGGCGGCGCCGGGCCAAGAGCTCGCGGCGGCGACCATTGAAGCGGCGGTGCAGCCGGGCCACGAATTCCAAAGCTTGCGGCGTCAGGATCTCGGCGAATGCGGGCGTTACGGGGGCCGTCACCAGGGCGGCCGCGAGGCGTGGGCGGGCGAGCATCATCGAACACATGGAACGTTCCCTTTGCGTTGGGGCGGCGGTGGCGCGGAAGTTCTCGAGGCGCGTGGTTCCGTCCACGCTTGACCTGCGGGACTGCCCGGAACGCGAACCATTCGCTGCCCCAAGCGGCCCACTTCTGTCACGATGGTACGGCGTGAGCTATTATTTGGGAAAGTAATTGTGTCAATAGATTGAATTGTTACAATCAATCAAATACTGATCATTAACCCTTTCAATGATCTGCGGAGTCTTGCTCCCATGCCCAGCCGACGCCTGACGCACGCCTACAAGGGAAGCCGTTTGCCGCAGCTGCGCAGCTTCTGTTTCGCGGCACAAGCCGGTAGCGTTTCCAAGGCGGCCGAGCGGATGTTTCTCAGCCAGCCGACGGTCTCGCTGCAGATTCAGGCGCTCGAGCGCGAATTGAAAACCGCGCTCTTCGAGCGGCGCGGCCCGCGCATCACGCTGACGCCCGAGGGCAAAACGCTCTACGAGCTGGCGCTGCCGCTGGTGGAAGGGATCGATGCGCTCGGAGAGAAATTTGCCGCGCGGCGCGGCGGCATCGAAGCAGGCCGGCTGGACATCGCCGCCGGCGAGTCAACGCTGCTGTACCTGCTACCGCCATTCATCAAGGAATTCGCCGAACGCTATCCGGCGATCGAACTAAAGCTGCACAACGTCACGGGGCGAGACGGGGTGGCCATGCTGCGGGCCGACCAGGTCGACTTTGCGGTCGGCCCCATGACCGAGGAAGGCGAAGGAATGGATTACCGCGACATGTTCGCCGCCGAGCCGATATTGATCACGGCCACCGACCATCCCTTGGCGAAGAAAAAAGAAGTGACCATCCGCGACGTCGCGGCGCACCCCTTGATCCTGCCGCCGCGGCACCTAGCCACGTGGCGCGTCGTCGACTTCGTCTTTCACAAGCACAAGCTGAAATACCACGTAAAGCTCGAAGCTGGCGGCTGGGAAGTCATCAAGAAGTATGTCGAACTGGGGCTAGGCATTTCGATCGTGGCCAGCCTGTGCTTGACCGGCAAAGAAGCACTCGTCGCCATCCCCATGAAGCGCTATTTTCCCACGCGCCGTTATGGCGTGGTCACGCGGCGCGGGAAGTTTCTCTCGCCGCAGGCGCAGCGCTTCCTCGAGATCATGGCCAAGGCGGCGCCCAAGCGGGCTCCGGCCGCCGCGCATGCCGGATGAGCCGATCACGCACTCGGCGCCGTACAGGAAACACGAATACAACCACACATTTCGCAGATGGCACAGATTTCAGGAATAGAGTACGGGCGCGTATGAACCCAGTTCATCAATCAATCTGCGGAATCCAATCTGTGGACGCATTAGTCCTTGGCGATCATCACGTCCGAGGCCTTGATCACGGCTGTAACGCGATCGCCGGCGGCCAACTTCATCCGCTCGGCCGAGGCCCGCGTGATGGCCGCCACGATCTCGACCCCGGCGGCAGAAATGACTACTTCCGCAGCCACGGCGCCCAGCTTTACCGCCGTGATCTGACCAGGGACCTGATTGCGTGCGCTGATCATCGAAATCTCCTTGTCGTAGGCTTTATGGGTGTCGAATAGCTCGATGGTAGAATCGTCGCATGTTCGCCGTCGATATCGTTATTCACGACACCTATTTCATTCTCGATTGGCGGCTAGTGGCGGGCATCGTGAGCGCCTTGATCGTTATGGTGGCCGCCATCGCATGGCCTCTCTTAAGCAGGCGGAGATAAGACCGCTGCTCCGCGAGAGGAATATTACCAGAATCCCGGCAACTTGCTGGATCGATCCGGTGGGCGATAAAATGCAATGCCGCGCGACTGCCTCCAGGACGGCAGGGCGCGGAGATTACTCTCAGACCAAGGCAGCCCACGGATACGCATGAGCGAGGACTACTACAAGACACTCGAAGTTGCCCGCGATGCCTCGCAGGACGACATTCAAAAAGCTTATCGTCGCTTGGCGCGGAAGTACCATCCGGATCTGCATCCCGACGACAAGGCCGCGAAGAAAAAATTTCAGGAGGTACAGGGCGCCTTCGATGTCCTGAACGATCCGAAGAAGCGCGAGATGTACGATCGCTACGGCAGCTCGTTCGAGAGCGCCGCGGCGGGTGCCGGCGCGGGAGCGGGGCCAGGCGGCCCATGGAGAACGACGGCCGGAGGTCCGGATTTCGAGAACGTCGACTTCTCGCAATTCTTCGGCGACCGTTTCGGCGGTGAGGAAGGGGGCGGCTTCGCGAGCATCTTCGGCAACCTGGGTGGGCGCGGCAAGCAACGTCGCGGTCGCGCGGCTCAGCCCGGCGCCGATTTGGAAAGCGAACTCGAGGTTCCCTTCAACACGGCCGTGCTCGGCGGCCAGGCCCAGCTCAGCGTGCGTCGGGCCACGGGAAAGGTCGACACGATCAGCGTGAAGATTCCGGCCGGGATCGAAGACGGCAAAAAAATCCGGCTGCGCGGCCAAGGTGAGCCAAGCCCGACCGGCGGCCAAAGCGGCGACATCCTGCTGACGATCCATATCGCACCGCATCCCTTCTTCCGCCGGCGCGGCGACGATTTGGACGTACGCGTGCCCGTCACCCTGCTGGAAGCGGCCGAGGGAGCAAAAGTCGAAGTCCCCACGCCGCGCGGCACCGTCAATCTGCGCGTGCCGCCGAAAACGTCCAGTGGCACCAAGCTGCGCATCAAAGGACACGGTGTTGCCAAAAGCGGCAAAACGCCGGGCGACCTGTATGCGGAAATCGCAATTATCCTGCCCAAGCAACTTAGCTCGGAGGATATGGAACAGATTCGCGGCATGTGCCAGAAGAGCCCGATCGACCCGCGGGCCGAATTGCGATGGTAGTGCGCCGGTCCGCAACGCTGGTCGCTTTATGTCCGCCGCCTGCCTCGGTGTTGTTGTGGGCCTTCGTCGAGACGGCGGAATTGCCGGTCGAGCCAGTGGCCGAACTCGACCCGGCCACACGTGCTACGCTGCTTTTGGCGCTCTTGGCGATTATCGTATTAGGTGTCGGGCTGATCGTGATGGTAATTCTCGGTGGTCGGATGGTGCGGCGGTGGGCGCGGCTCACGCCGCCATCGCGGGTGCCTGTACGCGTACCCACGCCGCCGCCGCGCGAACTTGTGATCGAATTCGACGATGACGACCCAGACGCTCCGGCTGGCGATGCAAACGATGCCAGGCCATGAACTGCCTGCCCAATTCCGTTTGAAGAGTCGAGAGGACTTCGCGCGCGTCTTCGAGAAGCGGGTTTCAGCGGCCGACGGTGTGCTCCGCATGTATGCGGTCGAGGGTAACGAAGCGTACCCGCGACTAGGATTGTCGGTTTCGCGCCGCGTCGGTAACGCCGTGGTGCGGAATCGCCACAAGCGGCTCTTGCGCGAAGCGTTTCGGCTGTTGCGCCCCGATTTGCCGGCGTTAGATATGGTGGTGATTCCGCACTCGCGCGGCGAGCCCGAGCTGGCCGCCTTTCAGCGATCGCTGGCCGCACTCGCGCGGCGATTGGAGCGGCGGCTGCGAAAGGAGTCGCCATGAGCGGGCTTTGGACTGCCATCCTGCGGCTGCCTGCGGAGACCTTGATTCTGGCGGTTCGGGTTTATCAATACACACTCAGCCCGATCGTCGGCCGGCAATGCCGCTTTGAGCCGACTTGCAGCCACTATTTCATCGGCGCCGTGCGCAAACACGGGGTTCTTGTCGGCACGCTCCGCGGTGTGGGCCGCATCTGCCGCTGTCACCCGTTTCACCCGGGCGGATACGACCCTCCTTAGTCTGTCATTCGCAGTACTCAATACGTCCAGGACGCTATCAGCAGTCGTTGCAATGATGTGACATCGACGGTACTTGCTGGCAAGGGACGCGATGTGCCGTCGAGCACGCAAGCTCGCCTTGACGCCCCGGCACCGTCCCACTATCTTCCCCGCCCGACTACCTTTCTCCAATTCCTTTCGCGACATTTGCCGGCGCTGGTCCTCTCGGCCGACGTGCGCTTGACGAGCGCTCATTTCAGGCTGTGAAGAAAACCAGTGTCTACGTTTACGGAGCGCAATGGCATGAGGCCTGCACGCTGGTCGCTCGTCGTTTTTGTGGCACTCGCCGGCTGTGGCGGACCGTTTATCCGCTCGCAAAGCCCCGAGCCCGACGTCGATATGCCGCGCACGAAACTCGTCGGCGATTACGCCGTGCCGTTCGGGATGCACCCGGTAAAGGTCGAGGCCGTGGGCCTGGTGACCGGCTTGCCGGGCACCGGCAGCGACCCCGATCCGTCGCCGCAACGCGATGAGTTGCTGGCCGAAATGAAGGCCTATGGCGTCGACCACCCGAACAAGATCTTGGCCTCGGGCACGGCTTCGTTGGTACTCGTGCGGGCCTACCTGCGTCCCGGCATTCAACAAGGCGACCATTTCGATATCGAAGTGCGCGTCCCCAGCCGCAGCGCCACGACGAGTCTGCGCGGCGGCTGGCTGATGGAAACGCGGCTGGCCGAAATGGCCGTGGTACATGGCAGCGTCCGCGAAGGGAGCCTGCTGGCCAAAGGTCAGGGCCCCGTGCTCGTCGACCCATCAGCCGACAGCAAGGACGATAATCACGTTTCGTCCGGGCGAGGCCGCGTGCTGGGCGGCGGTATCGCGTACAAGTCGCGCCCCTTGGCGCTGGTGCTCAAGCCCGATCATCGCAGCGTTCCCATCAGCTCGCAAATCGGCACGGCAATCAATCATCGCTTCCACACCTATACCGCAGGGACCAAAAAAGGCGTAGCGAATCCCAAGGATGACCAGCACGTCGAGCTGATCGTCCACCCACGCTACAAGGACAACGTCGAACGGTACATGCAAGTCGTCCGCTCGGTCGCGCTCAAGGAGAGTTCGAGTCAGCAGATGGCGCGGCTGGTGCTGCTCGAGCGGCAATTGCTCGATCCCATCACGGCCGCGGCGGCTGCGCTAAAACTAGAAGCCATCGGCAAGGACGGCATTGCCACGCTCCGGAAAGGACTGCAATCCGGCGACGCCGAAATTCGCTTCTACGCTGCCGAGGCCCTGGCCTATCTCGATCAGAAGGACGCGGTCGAACCCCTCGTCGAGGCGGCCCGCGAAGTACCTGCCTTCCGCGCCTATGCCTTGACGGCCTTGAGCGCGATGGATGAGGTGGCCGCTTACGATGGCCTGCGCGAACTGCTGGACATGCCCAGCAACGAAACCCGCTATGGCGCCTTCCGCGCCTTGTGGGCCATGAACGCTCAAGATCCGCTTGTTCGCGGCCAGAAACTGAACGACCAATTCAGCTATCACGTACTCGACACCATGGGCCCGGAATTGGTCCACGTCACGCGCAGCTATCGGCCCGAAATTGTCGTCTTTGGTCAGGATCAGAAGCTGACGACGCCGTTCGTGATCGAAGCCGGCAATCAGATCATGCTCACGGGCAAGGAAGATCGGGTCACCATCTCGCGATTCGCTCCTAACGAGCCGGACCAGAAACGAGTCGTCTCGTGCGGGCTGGATGACTGCATTCGCGCCATGGCCGATCTGGGCGCCAATTACCCCGACATCGTCCAGGCGCTGCAGCAAGCGAAATCGATGGGAGTCCTGAGCGGTCGCCTCGCCATCGACGCCGTGCCGACCGGCGGACGGCGTTACGATCGCGGGGCTGCGAGCAGTAGCACCGACGCCGAAGAGCGTTCCGGAGCCAATCCCGAACAGCCCGACAACGGCGACAGTGACGCGAACGACGGCCAGGAGGAATCAACCGGGGTGGCGGTGGCAAACCCGCTGCCGGGGCTCTTTGATAGTGGTAAATCCACCTTTGACCGCAAGGCGGCCGACCGCCCGTCCCGCTCAGAGCCCGAGCCTGCGGAGGATAACTCGGCTAAGAAGGCCCGGTCGTGGGGCTCGTGGTTGGGTACAATGGAATGACGCTCTCGAGCCGACCGCGCATGGCGCTTGGCGAGTCTAGGTCCGTACCTGAAAGTCGACGAGGCCGACCAGCAAGCGGCCCTGATGGACCGCTCGTGGCTATCGACCTCGGAGCTGGCGATCGCTTTCCCACACCCATTCCAAGTTTGTCATGCTCAAGGCGCTGGAACTTGTCGGCTTCAAAAGCTTCGCCGACAAGACCCGTTTCGACTTTCCATCCGGCATCACGGCCGTGGTCGGGCCAAATGGCAGCGGCAAGTCGAACGTCGTGGACGCCATCAAATGGGTGCTTGGCGAACAGAGCGTAAAAAGCCTGCGCGGCAAGGAGATGGCCGACGTCATCTTCAATGGTTCGGCCAGCCGCGCGCCGCTCAACTACGCCGAAACCACCCTGACGCTCGACAACAGCACGCGCCGGCTGCCGATCGATACGGCAGAAGTGCTCGTTACGCGTCGCGTCTATCGCAACGGCGAAGGCGAGTACATGCTCAATCGGCAGCCATGCCGGCTGCGCGACATTCGCGAGCTGTTTTCCGGCACCGGCGTGGCCACCGAAGCCTACAGCGTGATCGAGCAGGGCAAGGTCGACGTGCTCTTGCAATCGTCGCCGCGCGACCGGCGCCTGATCTTCGAAGAGGCCGCCGGCATCAGCCGGTTCAAAGCCAAGAAGGTCGAGTCGCTGCGCCGCCTGGAACGGGTCGAGCAAAACCTGCTCCGCCTGGGAGACATCGTCGCCGAGGTGGAACACCGCCTGCGCCAGGTGCGGCTGCAAGCCGGCAAGGCTCGGCGCTATAAGGAGTACTCCGACCGCCTGCAACAGTTGAGGACGCACGTCGGCCTGGCCGACTGGCGGCAATTGAGTGCCCGCATCGCGGAAATGGAGCGGGAACTACTCGCGCTCACTCTCGAGCGCAATCAAACGGCCGATGCCGCTCAACAGAGCGAAACCGCGGCGGCACTGGGCGAAACGCAGCTTGCGGCCACGGCGGAAAAGATTCGCGCCACCGAGGCCCGCAGCGCGCAAATCCGCGAGGGCATCGCCACCCGCGAGGCGGCGCTCGATCATCATCGGCAGCGCACGGCGGAGCTCGACAAGGAGGCGGACCGGTTGCGCCGGCAATTGTCGGCGGTCAACGTGCGCGCCGGTTCGCTCGAACAGCAATTGCACGAGACGGCCGCACAGCTCTCCGCCGCCGAAAGCGATTATGCTCAAGTCGCGGCCAACGCCAGCGCCGAAGACCGACGCCTGGCGGATGTGACGAGCCGATTAGCGACCTTGCGCCGCGAGGGCGAGGCATCGCGCGACGCGTATCTCGCCGAAATGCGCCGGACGGCTCAATGCGAAAGCGAAACAAGCTCGCAGACTGCACGCCTGGAGTCGGCCCGAGTCCGCCGGCAACGTGAGGAACAACGGCAACAGGAATTACAGGCGGCGCGGAACACGCTTGAAACCGATCTAGCCGCATTCCGCGAGGGCGAATCGGCCTTATCGGCGTCGATCGCGCAGTTAGACCAGGTGATCAAGGCCGCACGGGACGAAGCGGCCGGTCTTGCGCAGCGACAAGCCCAGCAGCAACGAGAGATCGCCCAAGTTCGCGAGCAATTGACCGCCGCCCGCGAACGGGCCTCCGTGCTCGAAGAATTCCAGCGGCGCCGGGAAGGATACTCCGAAGCCGTCAAAACGGTGCTCGAGCGGGCGGGCATACCGGGCGGGCCCTTCGAGAACGTCCAAGGAGTCGTGGCCGAGCTTCTGCAAGTCAATTTCGAGATGGCGCCGCTCATCGAAGTGGCGCTCGGTGGTCGGGCGCAGCACATCGTGGTGAGCACGCTGGACGAACTGATCCTCTCGATGCAAAAGGACCTGCAGCGATTTCCCAGCCAGGTGACGTTCACGCCGATCGACGCGCCTGAACATCGCTCAGCCACGCGCGACGTCGATTTGCGCGGCCAGACGGGCGTCTTGGGAAGAGCCGACGATTTCGTGCGCACCTCGGCGCCGTTCGTTCCCTTGGCAGTCCGGTTGCTCGGCCGGACATGGATTGTCGACACGCTCGAGCGGGCGACGACGTTGGCGGCCGCGCACGCCGGGTTGAACTTCATCACGCTAGCCGGCGAAGCCCGTTTCGCGGATGAAACACTGTCCTTTGGCGCAAGCGCCCCCGCGGCAGGACTGATCTCGCGCCAGAGCGAGCTGGCGGTACTGGCCGATCAGATCAAGCGTTTCGAGTCCTCGCTCGCCGAACAGTCGCGCCTGGCCGCAGAGTGCGGCGCCGAATTGAACGCGGCGAATCGTCGTCGTGGCGAAGCCGAGCACGAGAGATCGCAACTGGTCGCGCAGCGCAGCGAACTGCAATCCAGGATCAAGGCGTCCGGCGAACGCGCGACGCAACTGGCAGACGAGCAGCGCCGTTCGCAGCTCGACCTGGCGACGATTGCCGAAACCCTGGCGACCATCGACGCGGCGCTCGTAACGCTTCGCGAGCGCGCCGCCGCATCTCGTGCCGTGCAGGCGGAACTGGAGACGCACGCCGCGGAGCTGGCCGAAAAGGTCGCCGACGAGGACGCCGCACGGTCCGCGATCGAAGCCGCCGTGGCCACGGTGAAGATCGAACTTGGTAAAAGCGAAGAGCGGCTGGCGAACCTACGGCTGCGGGCACGCCAATTGGAACAGGACCAGCGCGAGCGCCGACGCACCGTGGCCGAGGTGTCGGCGGAATTGGCGCGCGCCATCGAACGACGAACGGCCTCGGACCGCGTCCTCCTTGATACAGAATCGGAGTTGGCGCTGCTCTACTTGAACAAGGAAGGAGCCTTTGCCGAACTGGCCACGCTCGCTGCCAGAGAGGAAACGCAGCGGACCGAACGTGCCGCGCACCTGGCCGACGTGCAGCGACAACGCGCGCGGGCGCACGATTTGGAAGAGAAGATGCACGGACATGAGCTGGCCACTCACGAAATCCGCCACGCCCGCACCACGGTGGCCGATCGGCTGCGCGAGGATTACGGGCTGGATCTGGCCGCCGCCGAGGAGCCGCAAACGATCGAAGAAACGCGACGGCGCGAGGAAATCGACGCCGAAATCGCGGAATTGCGGCGCAAGATTGCTCATATCGGCAACGTCAACCTCGACGCCTTGGCCGAGGTCGAAGAGCTTGAGGGGCGTTTTGCCCATCTTTCCGCGCAGCATCGCGATCTGAGCGAGGCCAAGCAATCGCTGGTCGAAATCATCGACCGAATCAATGCCGACAGCCGCCGGCTCTTTGCCGAGACCCTGGCCCGGGTGCGCGTCAACTTTCAGGCCCTGTTCCGTAAGCTGTTCGGCGGCGGACAGGCCGACATTCTGATCGACGAAGGGGCCGACATGCTGGAAAGCGGTATCGAGATCATGGCTCGACCGCCGGGCAAGGAGCCGCGCAGCATTTCGCTTTTGAGCGGTGGTGAGAAAACGCTAACCTGCGTGGCCCTGCTGCTGGCCATTTTCCAATATCGCCCTAGCCCTTTCTGCGTACTGGACGAAGTCGACGCGGCACTGGATGAAGCGAATATCGAGCGCTTCATCGGGGTGCTGCAGGAATTCCTGGCCTGGACGCAATTCATCGTCGTAACACACTCGAAAAAGACGATGACCTGTGCCTCGACATTGTATGGCGTGACCATGCAAGAGTCGGGGGTCTCCAAACGGGTGGCCGTGCGTTTCGAAGACATCACGGCCGAGGGCAAGCTAGCGCCGGCAGCCGACACGGCGGCTAGCGACGACGAGACGCAGGCCGCCTAGCTGCCGTCGACGATCGCCACGGACGAAATGTCCAGGTCGTCGTCATCGCCGGATCGAGCCCCCTCTTTTATGGCCTGGCACGCTTGCACCGCGGCTGCCGGCAACTTTGCGCCACACGGCAGAACCGGCACAGGCCGCTTGTGCGCTATCCGTGGGACAGCAGTCGCAGCCGGCTATTGTGACGCAGACCGGCGGCTTTTCGCCCGCGCCAAGAGCGGCACGATCGGGGTGGACGTTACGATTGGAAAAAGTTTTTAAAGTCGTAAGCGTCTTTATCTCGAAACTTACTTTCGGATAGCTCATCAGGCACATGAGGCCTCAGCCGAGGTACGTGCTGCCGGGGTGAGTTGCAGGGGGGAACCTGCCACAAGACACGCCTTGTTTGCTGGTCCGCTTGGCCCCATGCGCCAAACGCGTGCGCCGGCTCTCCCCTCAGCGTTCGCCGCTTTGCCTTTAGCTAGCAGAGACCTTCCGCATTGGCGCGATGGGAACGCGTGTTCCCTAGATTGCGGATTTTCTCTGCGTGCTGATTGCAATGCATGCCGATACGGAGTCAGTAAGGCACCGGTCAGAGGGAGCTGAGCCAGAGCCGACACAAGAGCAAACAAGTTAAGCCCCGACCCAGATGCTTGCCCCGCTGGCGGCCTGGTTGCCCACAGCCGGCACGAAGGACCGCGAGAAGGCCGCCGTTGAGCGCAAGCGAGGGGCTGTTGCTCGTCCGAGACCCTGGTCGTCTCGGAGGAGCGAAGATCCCAAACAACGTGAACGAATTGGAGAGTTTGCGATGAAGGTCTTTACAACTGGACAGGTCGCCAAGATCTGTAAAGTAGCCCCCCGCACCGTCAGCAAATGGTTCGATTCCGGCCGGCTGAAGGGCTACCGCATCCCCGGCTCGCAAGACCGGCGGATTCCCCGCGAATATTTGATTCGCTTCCTCAAGGAGCACGGCATGCCGCTGGGCGACCTCGAAGACGAAGCGATGGCGAAAGTGCTGATCGTCGGTCAGGATCAGGTCCTGATCGAGAACCTGAAGCGCGAGCTTCCCGCCGAGCGTTCCTTCCGCGTGGCCGTGGCTGCCAGCGGTTTCGAAGCCGGCATTCAGGCCGAGAGCTTCCACCCGGATTCGATCATCGTCGACTTCTCGATCGGCCGCACCGAAGCCCTGCAGATCTGCCAGAACCTGCGTCGGAACGCCGAGTACTCGGATACGATCCTGATCGCCCTGTTGCCCGATGACGGCAACACGAACAGCTTCGATCGTTCGAGCATCAACGAGACGTTCAAGAAGCCGTTCGACGTGGCCCTGCTTGCCGAACGCGTCCGCACGCTGATCGGCGCCCGCAAGGAACTCGTCTAAGTCAGACCGGCGTCCCGCTCGCCGCACAATAAACAAACCCGTCGCGGTAGACCCCCGCGACGGATCGGGAAACACGAGAGGCAGCTGAACGACTCGGCTCTTGGCAACGCAGGGCATTCCGGCCCCGGCCTTGCCCCTCTTGCTTAAAAGCGGCTTGCCACTTGTGCAAGCCGCTTTTTTTGCGCGCCGACCGCTGCGATGATGTCCTGTGCTCGGCAGTGCCCCGCGTTCGAACGGGGCTCCGCCCTCGACGGCCACTCGTCAGGCCTTACAATGGGCGCAGGGGGTGAGGCGCAATGCTCAGGACTTCGGCAGCGAGCCTTCTGCGATGACCGAGTTGACACATTTCGACGCTGACGGCGCCAGCCGCATGGTCGACGTCGGCGGAAAAGACGTCACGGCGCGCATGGCGCGGGCCAGCGGCCAGGTTCGCATGGCGCGCGACACGCTGGCTCTCATTCGCGACCGCCGCGTGGCCAAGGGGGATGTGCTGGAGGTGGCTCGACTGGCAGGCATCATGGCCGCCAAGCGCACAAGCGACCTCATTCCTCTATGCCACCCATTGGGATTGGATTCGGTGGAAGTGGCATTCAGCTTCCCGGATGCAGAAACGGTGGCGATCGAAGCCACCACCCGGGTGACGGCCCGCACCGGTGTGGAGATGGAGGCGCTGGCCGCGGTAAGCATTGCCGCCCTCACGATTTATGACATGTGCAAGGCCGTCGATCGCGGCATGCAAATCGGCGCCATCTGTCTGGAGGAAAAGCAAGGAGGCCGGAGCGGTCACTATCGACGCCAAGCCTGATTCCGCCGCGGTCGGCGAATGCCGGTTTCGAAGAGGGCCGACTTCGGTTAAAACGCGTGTGGAAACGCGGTTAGGGTCTCGGCATTGAAGTCTGGCCTTATGGCCGCGAACGGTCAGGAAGCGATAGCCCGCATGGCAGCGAATCGAGGAAGGGCATGAGCCGATTGGTCGAGGTTTCCGGGAGCGCTCAGAAGGTTTTACTCGAGCGCCTCTATCTACCCATTGCCGGGGAATTGGCTCAAGCTGAAGAAATTTTGCGAGCCGAGCTGCGCAGCAAATTTCCCTTTGTCGACGAGCTCGTGCGACACAGCTTTCGTCTGGGAGGCAAACGCCTTCGGCCGGCGCTGGTGCTCTTGGCCGCGAAGGCCACCGGCACGGTCTGCCACGACCACCTGGTGCTGGCAGCCGTGATGGAAATGATCCACACGGCAACCTTGGTGCACGACGACGTTTTGGATCAGGCCAATTTGCGTCGCCATCTCGATACGATCAACGCCCGCTGGGGTAACGAATCGAGCGTACTCTTGGGCGACTATCTGTTCACCCACTCCTTCTATCTGGCGAGCACGCTAGGCACTACGTACGCCTGCCAGACGATCGGCAAAGCCACGAACATCGTCTGCGAAGGGGAATTGCGGCAAATCGCCAGCCGTGGAGATTACGACCTTTCCGAGCAGGCGTACCTCGACATCATCGAGGCAAAAACCGCGGAGCTTTGTTCCTGCTGCTGCCGGCTGGGCGCCCACTACGCCGGCGCCGAGGCTGCAGTGGAAGAGTCGCTCGCCCGCTTCGGCCGCTACCTGGGCATCGCCTTCCAGATCGTAGACGATCTGCTCGATATGCAAGGCGACGAAGACACGACCGGCAAATCGCTGGGTACGGACCTGGAACAGCGCAAGCCGACCCTGCCGCTGATTCGCCTGTTGGCACAGGCCGACGCCACACAGCGCGGCAAGATCGTAGCCGCGCTCGACGCCGATCCATGCTGCCCTGGAGCGCTCGATCCATGGTTCGACGCCTCGGATGCGCTTGCATACACGCGCGACAAAGCCCGCTGGTTCGCCGATCAGGCGCGGGCTGAACTGGCGCAACTGCCGGCGAGCGACGCACGCGCCGTCCTGGAAGTGGTCGCCGAATTCGCCATCGAACGCCAGCATTGATCGTTGGCCAGGGAACTCAGCGGCGAATGTCGGACGGCAGGCGCGTTTTTATTTCGCAGTAACCTTGCCCCGATGCCACCGCATCACCAGTGCCGCGATCACGGCGCCGCAGGCGAACGTCAGGAGCCCTGTCGGCTCGGGAACGGCGGCGGCGTTCGTGCTTCCTCCGGTCGTTGATACGGCATCCGAGGTAGCCCCCCAGTTCGATGAAACGATGGCCAGATCCTGGGAATTGACGATGCCGTCGCCATTCAGGTCGCCGGTTACGCCTGTCCCGCTCACCAGCCAATCGCTCGACACCAAGGCGAGGTCCTGGCTGTTCACGATACCGTCGGTATTGATGTCGCCGGGCACACCCAGGAACGTGTAGTCGGCCACCACGGGCAAATGGTCAGTTGCCGTCGTCAGGGCCGAGAGCACGAGCGATTGATTAGGCAGGTCCGATAGTGCCGTGTTGCCTGCGGCCGCCACCGAATGCCGGTATGCGGTCGTACCATTATTGCCAAAGGCAGTATACGACCCCGGCACTTGTTGCATGCCATACTCGTTCATCATGGGACCGCTGATCAATTGCAGATCATCACGGTACTGTAGTGCCGTCGCACTTTCGGTGAAAATGCCCACGAACTTCGAAGCCCCTGACCAATCGCCGGCCGGGTTGACGGGATCGAACGCCTGCCCAGCGCCGGGCGCGACGAGCGTTTGATAGGCCGCCTCGCTAGCCCCGTTCAGATTCCAATCCCCCGCATAGATGATGTGCGCGTGCGGACCGAGAGTCGCCGCGTCGGCGCGTACTTCCTGCGCCTCGATGTTTCGTCGAGCTTCGTCGGATGCCTCGGTGGAATCCGAACTGGATTTCGCGTGATCGACGTACAGGTAAAAGTTCGCGGCGCTTCCGTAACCGACGGGCGCCAACTCGTAGCGCATGGGATCACGCGGCGCGCCCGAGCTGCTCGCCGGGCCGATGGCCACCGCGCCCAAGTCCTGGACGGTATGCGTGTTGTAAATCAATCCACTCGGGCCGTTGCCCGTGAGCGAATTGCCGGTCGTGGGATCGGTCGTCGCGTCGTAGGCGTAGGTCCCGGCGCCGTAGATCGCATTGAGCTGATCGACGATGTACTGCAGAGTGGTCGTGGGCGTCTTGTAGAGCTCTTCCAGCGCCAGCACGTCGATCGGCTGGGCGTTACCAGCCAGGTTCTCGGCGCCGATCGCCTGTAAGACCGTCGTCAGTCCGGGTCCGGCTGTGGGTCCACCTCTCTGGCCCGCGGCCCCGCCTGTATCGGCATCGATGTTGTAGGTAACGACGCGCAGCGTCTGTGCGTCAACACGTGGGGCCAGGAGAATCCAACCACAGATCGCCGTAAGAAAAACGCAGCGCCCTCTTGGCATGCAACTGATCAACCACCCATCCCCTTCCCAGTACCCGCGCTTGCGGCACCCTAAAAGAACAACGATTTCGCGCTTCCGAAATCGCTTACCTACACCCTACGAAGCAGAATCTCATGGCGTAGCGGCGACCGGCTCACCGCCATTACGCGTGCCGAGTGAGCGCCAGACCTGCAAATCGACGCTGTTGGCTATGCTGCTCACATGGCCATCTCCGAAACAGACATTGACCACGCCAGGGTGGTCGCTGCGCGCCGAAACCAGTGCCGGCTCGCCCGGCGTATCGGCGATCGGATCGTGGGCGCAATCCCACCCCTGCCAATTAGGAGGGGCCACATGGTTGTACATCGTGGAGATATACCCAGCGAACGGCCAGCCGTTCGTATAGCTTTGGTTAGCGTCCTGCAACCATCGTCCGAGCGAACTGAAATTGTATTGGCTGATCGCAGGCTTGTAGTTCAAGCAGGTATTGAAGAACGTATCCACAGGAGCGAGTCCCTCGGGGACGCTGTCGAAGACGTCCACTACTTCATATTTGGTGGGCAGTTGCTGGGTCATGTCCTGCCCGCTCCCCTTGGAGCGTTCGGAAAAGAAGGCCGTATTCGACAGGCCATCGGTGAACTCACCGGTGCGAAAGGCGGTTCCAAAAGTAAACGCGCCATTACCCAGGCTGACATCGGTGCGCGTTTGTTGGGCCGCGTCGCTAACCCCCCCGGCGTAAGGAGTCGAGCCCCCGAAGTTGTAGCGGTAGTTATTCTCCGATTGCATGATCCCGGTGTTGGGGTCGCTCGGGCAGATGAAGCCGTTGATGATCTGAGAAAAGGCGGCGTAGTTCTTGTTGACCTGGCTACCGCCGATGGTCATGACGTCGGTCCATCCGATACCCATGTTGATCTGGTCGTAGATCGTCTGCTGCTCCATGTAGGGCAATAGCCATACGTGCACCGAGACATTGCCCGTCTGACAGGCGGCGGTCTGCACGACACTGTTGTAGTTGGGGCCGCCGGGGTATGTCTGTGGAATCTTGAACGTGGACCCCGCCTTGGTCGCCAGATCAGGATATTTGCGGCCATAGGGAAACGTTTGAACCGCGCTTTCGTGATTGGCCAGGGCCACGCCGATTTGTTTCAGGTTATTAATGCATTGCGAGCGGCGCGCGGCCTCGCGAGCCATCTGCACGGCGGGCAGCAACAGCGCGATCAAAATGCCAATGATCGCGATCACGACTAGTAGTTCGACGAGCGTGAAACCGCGTCGTGGAAACATTCGATTGTCCATGCTTGCATCCTGCCTTCTGCGAGGGAGCCGCGCAGCTCGCAGCTGCGAGCCGACGCACCGCTCCGCGCGCACCTCGTGCGCAGACCCGAACGCAGCCGTCACGCCTCGCAATCGCCAAGATTCTAGAAGGCGATTGTTTGCGTCGAGTTTGGCGATCTTCAGAATCCCGTTAGGAATTCGTGAGAGACCGCCCAGATCGTCGAACGTGGGCCGCAAACTTGCTGCAGCTTACGCGCCCTTTCCTGACCGCGGCCCGCTGGCGATGACACTCAGCAATTCGTCATCGATCGACGACAACAACAACTCGTCCGCAATCGCCGTCCCGGCAGTGGACGAGCTCGCCGAACTGTCGCTCGACGTGCTGATCGGCGTCGCCGTGGGGCCCGTTTGCGAGAACAGGCGATCGACCGGCCCCGTCGGCAACGCGGCGTCAATGCGACCGACAAACGTCGCGAGATGCGCAAACGGAAGCGGCCCGATGAACGACGCCGGCACAGTGGCCAAAGCGGCATTCGGAACGGCGCCACTTTGCCCGCTCACGACGGCACTCGCGATTTGCGCGCCCGAAGACTGGGCGTTGGCCTGGGCAGCGCCGGCGGGCAAGGTCGAGAGCCAATTCGACGACATGGACGCCAGGTCCTGGCTATTGACGATGCCATCGGCATTGACGTCCCCGGCAGGACCGGTACCGAGCCAGTTCGACGAGACCGCCGCCAGATCCTGGCTGTTGACGATGCCGTCTTGATTGGCGTCGCCCGGCAGAACATTGAAGCCGAAGTTGAAGTCTCCGCCGGCGGTGCCGTCGCCCGAGGGGAACGCACTGGCGCCGTTGGTCCACTCACCGTCGAGGGCCTGGCCATCGGCAGTGCTGGTCACCGCGCCCGCACCACTGGCGTGTATGACCAGGTTCAGCCGGTCGGCCGGAATCTGACTCGACAGCGTCCAGGTGGCGGTAAAAGTCGCCGGATTGTAGCTGAAGTTGCTGATCGTGTAGGCGCCGTGAACGCCCGTCAGGCTCAAGCTGGCTTGCGAGACGCTGACATTCTCGCTGAATTGAACCTGGATCTGGTTGACGTTGCCCCAAGGCAAAGGTTTCGATTGCGCGGCGCCAGCCGGAATCGAGAACCCGAGCCCGTTCCCCTCGCCGTGGGTTTGCAGGGCGTTCAAGGCGGTCGCGCTCCAGGACGTGCCGTCGGCGACAATGCTGGTAATCGTGGGCGGCGGGCTCGCGACAGAACCCGTCTGGGTCAGCAAGGTCAGCATCGGCTGATTGACCAGGTAGTTGCCCTCCCAGTCGGCCGCGACAGGGCTTCCTTGCGACGGCGTGATCGCAAACCGAATCAGCGAAGCGCCACCTGAGTTGTAGTCCGCTGTCAGAGCATTTTTGACAGCCGCCGAAAGGTTGTCGAACACGAAGTCGTTGTAGCCCACCTGGTTGTTCGTGAAGTTGGCCGTTCCGACGAAGATCGGGCTGGCCTGGCTGCCAATCACAACAGAACCCGTGGCGCCGGTTCCGCCGCCATAGACCAAAGCCGTGTCGTCCACGGAATCATCGGTCAGCAAGTACACGTCGAAGCTACCGGGCGTGCCGGCGAAACTGCCCGTCGTCGCGATGTTGTAGATGCTGAGTTTGAGGCTGTCGACGGTCGAAATCTGGCCACCACCGAAAACCGTCGACGTTGAATCGAACGTCATCACCGGCATCGTCGAAAAGCCGAAGCCCGCATGCGGAGCCGAGACCAGGTTCATGAAATTGTTCACATAGAACGGGCCGCTGGTTTCAACGCCGGAGGTTTGCGAGGTGATACCCGATGGCGTCTGGCTATTGGCGGGAGCGTTGTCGGTGATCGTGATGGTCGAGTTCCCGTTGATGATCTGGGTGCCCGTGCTCACATCCGACAAGGTCGCCGTGAACGACCGCGTACCGGCGAAGGTCGTCACGTTGATCAGCGGTATCGTCACCGACGCCTGCGTCTGGCCCACCGCGAAATGAATCGGGTACGTGGGCGCGGTGCTGTTGCCGGCCGTGCCGAAATCGCGTCCTGCCTGGGCGTCTTGAGGGTTCTGCGGATCGCTCAAATAGGGAAGGCCGCTGGCGGTGCTGAGGATCACGTCGGCCGTCGCCGTGTTGACGTTCGCGCCCGATCGATCGACCTTGATCGTGACGGTGCCGGCGGATTCATTGACGCTGTACGAGCTCTGATCAATCGAGATCTGGCCCGCCTGCTTGTAAACAATTGTGACGGGCGCCGTGGCGCCGCCCGCCGGGAACACCGGCGCAATCGGGTTTCCGCCGTGGTCGCTCAAGGTTACGTTCAGGCTTCGGCTAGGATCGGTCGTGGTGATGTCCTTGAAGCTGACGTTGAACGTCTTGTCGCTCGTGTCTCCCGCGTCCCAATGCAGCACTCCGGAGGCCGGAATGTAATCGCCGGGAGCGTGCGCGGTGCCGTCGCTGGTCTGGTAGTTGATGTCGAGCGAGGAGTTCGGGTTGCCGCTTCGGTGAACCGTAATCGTGGCAATTGTTGTGGCGCCGGGATTCTGGTCCGCCTCGTTCACGCTGAAGCTGGGTGAGCTGAACGTCACGAGCGGCGCTTCGTTCACATCCAGTTGCACCTGGGGGAACTTGGCGGTGGCATTTCCGTCCCAGTCGGCTTTAACATTGTTGTCGAGCGCGACGATGGCCAGGCGAACGTTCGTGCCGCTGTTAATGTCGCTGGCGATGCCGGCCTGCGCACCGCTCGCCAGGCTGTTGAAATCGAACTCCGAATAACCCGCCGGCAGGTTGGAACTGATCGTGAAGGTGCCGACCAGATCCGAGGAATCAACTCCCAGAGTTGAAGCTCCGCCGGTTGTCGTGCCCAGGGCGGCCAGATCCGTCTGGGTGCCCCCCTTGGTACCGGTCGGCCCCCCGAAGCGCATGTCGCTGAGCGACGTGGTGTCGTTCGGAATGAAGTACACATTGAACGAACCGCCGGTCGGCGCAAATTTTCCGGAGGTCGCAGTGTTGTAGAGATTGAGGCTCAGGCTATTGACGCCCGAGACGCCCGAATTCAAGCCGAAACTGGCGGCCGGGACTTCCACCACTCCGAACGAAGAAAACCCGCTGTAGGAATTGGGACCGCTGCCGACCGGCAAAAAAGTGCTAAAGGGCCCGGTGAATTCGATTTCGGTGCCGACGCCGTTCACAAACCCCGAGGCTGTCAACAGTTCGCGCCGCTCTAGCGGCTCCAGCATGCACTGGCGATGCTTGTTGTTGCTCTGCGATTTCTTGGCCAATTTGCCGCGGGTGAGACTGAACGATCGGGCCATGGATGCGCTCCCTAAGAGAGTAATACCTTGCCGTGTAGCCAGCAGAATCCTTTGCCCAGCGCTTACACCCTAGGCAGCGCCTGTAGAAACAGATCACAGGCGAGTTCGGCGGGATGGTACCCGACGCACGTTTGCAAGCCATGAACGTCCTGTGAGACTTCAACGAGATTCCCGTGAGAGCACCATGTGCGATCTGTCAGAGCGCGGTTAGAGTTTCGTGAGAATCGATCTCTCCGCTTGACGGCATCGCATGGCCTTCTAAATTCGCGGTGCGCGGCGCCATCGCTCGTCGGCGGTTTCGCGATTTTGTTGACGTCGTCGCCCGGGACAACGTCCATTTTCTGCCTTTTGATTTGTCTCACTTGCCCCTCGAGTCTTTTCTCATGCGCACCGGCCGGATCGCGGTAATATTTGCGGCTCTTATCGTTGGCTCGGCGATCCAGGCGTTTGCTTGGAGTGAGGCAGGGCACAAGATCGTGACGGCCATTGCCTTCCGACAGCTCTCTCCGCAAGCACAGGCCAAATTCGGCGCAATCTTGAAACGTCACCCTCGGTACGAAGAAGATTTCGCGCGGCACATGCCGGCCGAAGTCGCCGCGGGATCGCCAGCCATGCAGAACGAGTGGCTCTTGCAACAGGCGGCAATCTGGCCTGACATGGCGCGAGGCCTGCCCGACGAACTAAAGGAGAAGTTCAACCACCCGACCTGGCACTACATCGATATTCCGACGTTTCTCAGCGAGGCCGACCGCACGGAGCTGGAAAAGAACCTCTCGCTAAACATGAGCCTCGATCCGCCGGCAACGGCCCAGCGCGACATGAACGCGGTACAAGCCATTCGCCTGGCGCGCAAAACACTCGGCGCTCCTCCGGCCGACGAAGCCGAGGCGGCTGTCTGGCTCTGTTGGCTGCTACACGATATTGGCGACCTGCACCAGCCGCTGCATTCGACGGCGATGTTTAGCGCCGCGCTTTTTCCCGAAGGGGACAAAGGAGGCAACTCGGTGCCCACGCAGCAGGGATTTAACCTGCATGCCCTGTGGGACGAGTTCCTGGGCGACTGGACCACGTTTGCCGCCGCCCGGCAGCGGGCCGCAGAGCTGATGGCCGACAAACGATGCGCGGATGTCGGCGAAGCGGCCGCCCAACAGCTCGACGAATCGATCTGGCTCACGGAAAGCCGTAACCTGGCACAATCCGCGGTTTACACGCCAGAAGTGCTCGGCTATCTGCGTGTACAAAAGCCACGCGAGAACGGCTACGGCCCGCCACCTTTGCGATTGAGCGAAGAATATCTGACCGGCGGCGTGCGGATTGCCACGGATCGAGTCGTGCAAGCCGGGTACCGCTTGGGCGCTGTACTCGAGTCGCTGACCGCCGAGTAGGGCAGAGAGGCGGATGCGGCCGAGCTTTCAGCGCGCCGGATCGGTCTTGTCCAACATCGGCTGCAATTCCTCGACGAAGTCGCGTACGTCTTCGAAGTCGCGATAAACGCTGGCGAACCGCACGTACGCGACCTGATCCAGTTGCCGCAGGTGCTGCATCGCCAATTCGCCCAGATAGCGGCTGTCGACCTCGGACTCGAAGTTGGCGAACACGTCCGATTCGATCGCCGCAACCACGGCTTCGATCTGATCGTCTCGAATCGGCCGCTTCCAGCACGCCTTTTCCAGGCCACGCTTGATCTTGTCGCGCTCGTAGGGAACGCGGACGCCGTCTTTCTTCACGACCTTGATCGCTTGTTCTTCGATGCGCTCGTAGGTCGTGTAGCGGCGATGACAGTTGACGCACTCGCGACGGCGGCGAATCGCAAAGCCGTCTTCGCTCGCGCGGGAATCGGTGACGCGGTCGTTATCGACGCGGCAGAAGGGGCACTTCATGATATTACTGCCAATCTCCGTCCGGTCGGCCCCATACCCCCACCCTCGTTTGCTCGACCTGTACGTGCAGGCCCGAGCAAGCTACCGCAAGTGTACTCCACGGCCCCCGCGCCTAGTAGCAATTGTGCCAGCAGGGTACCAGCGCTGGTAGCACAAACGTACCGAAGCCGAAGGGCATATTGCGCCAGGGGCGGATCCAACCGCAATCAGGCTCGAATTCGGGTACCCCTTCCCGCCGCGTATAATGGGCGGATGAAACCTACAAACTTAAGCCCCGAAGCCGCCGACGCATTGTTGTACGATCTGTGCGTTGTGATGGGATTCTGTTTGCCGCCCCAAGACAACGAGAGAATTAGGAATGATCCGCCCCCTGACGTAGATGCATTTATTGACGCAGTGTATGCGGCGGAGGGAACGGACGAGATAACGAACAATAGGTGCAGACCTAAGATGCGCGAAATTGCGACAAAGCACTTTCAGAACTGGCAATCTCGGCGAATATCTTGATTTCAGACTGACCCACTACCCGAATTCGCCGCGGGCAGGCCGCTAGCTTCCAAGCCGGAATCGCGCACGCGGGAATCATTCGTCATCGGCCGGGTCGTCTGGCAATTGACCTCGCGCGAGGTGCGGCTGTTCGACATGTCCGCCGGCCTGCGCGCCCATGCCATTATGCGAGTCCGCATGGCCCGGCGCCGGAGCGCTCCCCGGCGTGATCGTCCAATCGCGACGTTGCCGCGAGCTGGGAATCTTCATCGCCTTGCGATACTTCGTGACGGTGCGGCGCGCCACGGACAGGCCGTGCTTCTCCAGCTCCTTGACCAGCTCATCGTCGCTGTAGGGATGCTGCTTGCTCTCGCCGTCGACGATCTCTTGCAGCTTCAGCCGCACGGCGTCCCACGCCACTTCCTCGCCATCGGCACTGACGGTGCCACCGCCAAAAAACCGCTTCAAGGGGAAGATGCCGCGCGGCGTCTGGATCCACTTGTCGTCCACGGCGCGACTGACCGTGGTAACGTGTACGCCGACCTTGTCGGCGATTTGCTGCATCTTCAAAGGCTCGATGAACTCCGGACCTTTGTTGAGGAACTCGGTTTGATGATCGACGATGGCCTGCGCCACGCGCGTCAGCGTGTTGCGGCGCTGCTCGATCGACTCGATCAGCCATTGCGCGGAGTTGATCTTCCGCTTGATCCATTCCTTCTCCGCGTCCGTCGCGTCCTCTTTCATCAGCAGCTTGCGATAATAAGGGCTGATGAACAAGCTAGGCGTGCGGCCGTCCTCGAGCCGCACCTTGTAGCGCCCCCCCTCGACGACGTCGATAAACACGTCCGGAGTGACGGTCGGCGCCGGTACTTCGCCAAAATCCGCCCCCGGCTTGGGATTCAGCTTGCGCAGCTCGTGCAGCGTCTCTTGAATCAATTCCATCGAATAGCCGGTACGCCGCTGGATGACGGGCCAGCGATTGTGCTCGATATCCTCCAAGTGCCCGGAAATCAGGGTGCGCAGCTGCTCGTAGCAGTGCATGCCGGGCTTCAGTTGCAACAGCAGGCATTCGCGCAAATCGTGGGCACCGATCCCCGGCGGATCGAGCTTTTGCACGACGGCCAAGGCGCGCTTGGCCAGGGCCAACTGCTCCGGCCCGCCGTTGGGATCGATCAGGTCTTCCAGTTGTCCGCGCAACCAGCCATTGGCGTCCAGACTGTAGATGATTCGTTCGGCCATCTGCCGCGTGGCGGCGTCGAGTTCGAACCAGCTCAACTGATCGCACAGGTAGTCCTGCAGCGTTTGCGGCCGCGACACCATGTTGGCGATCGCGTCGTGCTTACGATTCGACTCTTCCTCCATGCGCGTGCTGGAGGTGCGCGGACGCTCGTCGAACGTGTCGGGCCAATCCTCGCCCAGATTCAGCAGCCGTTCGAAGTCTTCCTGATTGTTCTTCGTTTCATCGACGACCAACTCGCGCTCTTCCGAGGTGGGTGCATCAGGGTTCTCGACCTCTTCGCTGGTTTCATCGGGAAGGTCCGGATCGTTCTCCAGCTTGTCGAGGCAGGGATTCTCGGCGATCTCTTGCTCGATGCGCTCCTGCAGCTCCATGATCGGCAGCTGCAGAATCTCCATCGACTGGATCATCCGCGGCGCCAGAATCTGCTTCTGGACGAGCTTCATTTCTTGGCCGAACGACAAACGCATGCGACTTGCTTCTTTTGCTGATGTGTCAGTCGGCGACGAAGTAATTCGTCGAAAGTCTCCGCCGTGACTGGCCCCTTGCGACCCGGTCTATCCGCTGTTGCCCGTGGCCCCCGCCGACGAGCAGCGCACGATGTCAAATCCTGCTGTTTCCGCCTTGCAATGCTTCAAAACTTCTGCCGGCCCGAAAGCGCGTCCGCCAAAATCTCCTTGTTAGCAAATTCTAGCACGCTGCCCGTCGTGATCCCCCGGGCCAGCTTCGTGATTTCCACGCCATACTCGGCCAGGCGGTTGGAAATCAACAGCGCCGTCCCGTCTCCTTCCAGCGTGGGATTGGTTCCCATGATGACCTCGCGAAACGCTCCCGTTCGGACCCTTTCGACCAGTGCGTCGATCGTCAGTTGATCAGGTCCGACGCCCTCCAGTGGCGCCACGCGCCCCAAAAGCACGTGATACAACCCGCGATAGGCTCCTGCTTGTTCGAGGGCCATCAAATCGCGCGGTTGCTCGACCACGCACAACTGCTTTTGATCGCGGCGCGGATCACGGCAGATCTCGCACAGGTCTCCCTCGGCCAGATTATAGCAAACCTTGCAGTAGTGGACGTTTTCCTTGACATTCCGAATCGCATCGGCCAATCCCAATGCTTCCGACTTGCTCACTCGCAGCACGTGGTAGGTCAGTCGCTCCGCGGTCTTCTTGCCGATTCCCGGCAAGCGCGAGAACTCCTGCACCAGCCGGCTCACCGATTCCGTCAATTGCGGCACGTAGACGCTTCCTCACTCACCGCGCTCGTCGGAGCGCCGTGTCAAAGTGGCATTTCCTTGGGGTGCGCCAAAGGCGCGATCATCGAACGTTATCCGTTTGCTGCTCCGCCCCCCGTCAACTTCGCCAGCGCCTCGTTAAGCCCCGGCAGGTCGGCGCCCCCCATCAATTCCTTCATGGCGTCCGCATGAAACTGGCGCGCTTTTGCGATCGCGTCGTTCGTGGCGCCGCGCACCAGATCTTCGATCAGCTCGCGATCGCCCTGGGCGAACAGCCCCGGATCGATCCGACAGGCGAGGACCTCTTGCAGGCCATTGACCTCGACTTCCACCAGCCCGCCACCGGCGCTGCCATTGGCGCGCTTCGCGCGCAGTGTCTCATTCAAGCCTTCGAGCCTGCCGCCGATCTGCTGGGCCTGGCGAATCATCGACGCCAGGTTGCCAAGTTGGCCGAACACGTGATTCTCCCTCCGCGGTAGCGCCCATTGGTGTGCTTCGTGTACGACCATAACGCTCTAGACGTTCCGGTCGTCGACCCGCAGCGGCCGCGCTTCGAACAGCTCGATCGCGCGGCTAACCATCGGATGCTTGGCCTTCTCGCGAACCCGATCGCGCCCCTGAGGCGGCCGGGCCGCGGTGGTCGTCGTCGGGCCAGCCGACTGCTCCAGCACGAAGCTGACGCGCATCGGTTGTCCGGCGACCTCCGCCAGCGCCCGCTCGATTTTTTCGAGCTGATCGGTCTTCTCGCAGAAGGCTTTGGCCAAATTATACTTCTTGGCAAAGGTAACGACCAGCAAGTTTGGCGCAGAAATTGCTACATGACCGGCCTGATTCGCGTAGTCGGCCGCCATCCCCTGCAAACGCGCCAAGGTCTGCTGCCAAAGACGCGGGGCATCGGCCGGTTGCAACGAGGAAGGTTGCGAAGAATTGAGCGTTGGGGCGGGCGTCTCGTCGGAAAGATTGACCGACGCTACTTCACCGTTTTTTTTTACCTCGTTTTGCGTCGCCGATTCACTCGGTTCTGCCCGAGAGGCGGGTCTCGCAGCGGCAGTGGTCGATGAGCTGACCTGCCTCACCGGTTGCGCGGCCGGCGCCGGCGCGCGCTGCACAACGGGGCGGCTCACCGCGTCGTTTGACGGCGTGACGTCCGTTCCCGATTTGATTTGTTGAATCAGCGCTGGCAATTCTTCCAGGTCGGCAAGTTGGCAGATTCTAACGAGTGCCAGTTCCGCCAATACCCTGCCCTGCGTGCTATAGCGTAACCTGGCGAGCGTGTGGTCCAGCACCTGCATTGCGGCCAGCACGGTTTGCAGGCCCAGTTGCTGCGCCTGTTCGGCGGCCAGTTTTTGCAGCGCTGGATCCGATTGCAGCAGGATTTCGCCCGAGCCGCCCACGGCGGCCACCATCAAATCGCGAAAATACACGAGCAATTGGTCGAGCAATTGCCCGCTATCGACACCCGATGAAGCGGCGGCATCGAGTTCGGCAATGGCCGCCGCGGCGTCGCGCGCCACCAGGTGTCCAGCCATCCGCGACAGGCGCTCGTCAGACGCGGTACCGAGCAAATGATTCACATCGTCGACCGTGATTTCGCGCCCCCCAACCGCCAACAATTGCTCCAAGAGCGATTGGCTGTCGCGCATCGAACCGCCGGCCCGCCGCGACAGCAGCACGAGCGCTTGCGGATCGGCTTCGACCCCTTCGGCCGCCACGATCTGCCGCAGCCGATCGACGATCGAACCGGCCTGGATGCCGGCGAAATCAAATCGCTGGCAGCGCGACAGGATCGTTACCGGGATCTTCTCGGCCTCGGTCGTGCAGAAGATGAACTTCACGTGCTCAGGCGGCTCTTCCAGCGTCTTCAGCAAGGCGTTGAATGCCTCGCGCGTGAGCATGTGGACTTCGTCGATGATGTAGATCTTGAAGCGCGACCGGCTGGGGCGAATCGCCACGTTGTGCCGCAGCTCGCGCATCTCTTCGATGCCGCGATTGCTGGCGCCGTCGATTTCCAGCACGTCGACGTCATCGCCGGCCGCGATGCTCAAGCAGCTATCGCAGCGGTCGCAAGGGACCGGCGCCGGCCCCTCTTGGCAATTCAGACATTTGGCCAGAATCCGCGCGGCCGAAGTCTTACCGACACCACGGGCGCCGGTGAACAAATACGCGTGACCGACACGGTTGCTCGTAATCGCGGCCGTAAGAGCACGGGCGACGTGCTCCTGTCCGACCAGCTCGGCAAAGGTCTGCGGTCGATAACGGCGGGCGACGACGACATATTCCTTCTTGCCGCCTTCCCGATGAACGCCCCCGGACGGACTGGCGTCGTCGCTGAGACCGGGTAATCCGTCGCTGGCCATGGGAAAAGCGCCTCCTTGGTCCGCTTCGCGGCATCGAGCCCTCGGGCCGCAAAAAACTGGCGACCGGTGAGAGACCCCCGCACAAAGAGCTGACTGCTTATGGCTGCTGGATTTCTCCCCTGACCAGGTTCACAGCGCCCCATTGCGGGGGCCTCTCATCGGCAGCCAGAATGCCGCCGCGCCGAGCGACACTACTTTTTACGCTGCCCGAGCCGGTCCGTCAAAGCCTCGCGAAAAGAGCCCCACCCCGCCACTTGACGGCGACGCGAACCCGGCTGCGCGCTCCTTTCCCGATTTCGCGCGTCCGGCCGCGTCGCGCCCGAACAAACGGACTTCGTTGGCACACCCCGCGTTTAAGTCCAATTCAGTTGGTACACGGCGCCCGTTCGCGGAGCGCTGATATGCCAGAAGGCGAGACTTCCGCTGGCAATGTCGAGTGGTTTTTCGGCAACCGGCAAGAGCGGTCCCTCCGCACGATGCCGCCACATTCCCTGCAACGAGCGAAACGGCTCTTGTTCCGGGAACTTGACGAGCATCGTCAGGCTATCCGTCGTATAGGCCACGTGCGATTGGATCATCTTTTCGTGGGGACGCATGAACCCGGTGGCGAGCTCTACCTGATTCTGCACGACCATCCCCTCTCGCGGCAGGCCCGGCACTTGCAGAAGCAATGCCCGCAAGCGGTCTTGCGGCGCGCGGTTGCCACGGTCTGCGCGCGTCGTGTCGGCCGACGAAAGCCAGACGGCGTTGCGATGGTGCGACAACGAACGCCCCTCGACGGCGGTGGCGGGGTAGTAGAACATCAGTTCTTCGGTATCGGCGGGGCATTGCCGCAACCACACCGTATCGGTCAACACGGCGGCAGCCGTGGGCTGCCAACGGCTGTTGTCCGCACCGCTTCGGGTGGCCGGCAGTTCCAGCAGCCTGATGTTCTGCTGAATAATGACGCCGCCCACGGTTTCCGGATCCTCCCGGCGCCTGACGAGCAGGTCCGAAAGCTGAACCGGTCGCCCCAAGCAACCGGCCAGCACCGTGGCGATGGCCGTCAGCGTGGCAGCGGTCGTACGACGTCCTCCCTCGACGTTCCCAATGGTGCGCAGGCCATATCCCGCCCGCTCTGCTAGTTCGTCTTGAGTCAAGCCAGCCTCGCCGCGTAAAGCGGCAACGCTCGCGCCGTCCGGCAGGACGTGTCCTCGCGGCATAGGGGGATTTCTCTGTTCCGGAAAGGAGAAGGGATTACTAGCACTACGCGGGCAGGTCGCTGCGCGTTCATTGCCTTGTCTTGGCCGTCATTTCTGGCAAAGATCACACCGCCGCGAATCGGTTGGGGGAATTGCAGGGGTTCCCCTACCACATCTTTGCCGGCTCCGCCGGGCCCAAGATTCGCCGCGTTCGTAAGAGCCAGTAGCGGTGTTCTTCCGCGCGCTTATCCAGTCAGGGTACGGGCGGGAGTGCGATCCGTTTTCAGCAGGTCTTTCGCCAGGTCAGCGCCGAGGATTTTTGTCGCGTGCCGACCGGGACTGCGGGCACCATCCGGAGATCACACCATGAGGAAGCGTGGCAACTGGCGCAATTGGCTCCCTGAATTTACTTCGCCGATCTTTGGCAAAAGCACGTCTTCACCCACGCGCACGCGGCGCGATTCGCGTCACAGTTGGCGCAGCAGTGGCTTCGAAATGCTCGAAGATCGCAGCATGCTGGCCGCCGGCGTCGTGGCCACTTACTCCGTCACCAACGACTGGGGGTCGGGCTACCAGGCCCAGATTCAATTGAACAATCCACAGGCGACCAGCATTTCCAATTGGCAGGCGCAGTTCGACCTCGCCCGCAATATCACCTCGATCTGGAATGCCACGATCGTCAGCCACACCGGTAATCATTACGTCGTTCAGGGCGCCGCATGGGACAGGACGCTGGCAGCAAATTCCAGCGTCGCCTTCGGCTTCGTCGCCAGCGGCGGCGGCAGCGTGGCGCCGACGAACTACGTGATCAATGGCGTGCCGTCCGGCGGCGGTGGTCAGCCGGCGCCCACGCCCACGCTCTCGATTGCCGATGTCACGCAAACCGAGGGAAACAGCGGAGCCACGAATTTCCTTTTTAATGTGACACTCTCGGCCGCCTCGACCACGCCCGTGACCGTCAAGTACGCCACCACCAATGGCACGGCAACCGCCGGCAGCGACTACACGGCCACGAGCGGCACGCTGACGATTCCTGCCGGCCAACTGAAAGGGCAAATCTCGGTTCCGGTGCTCGGCGACACGATGGTCGAGCCTGACGAGACATTCACGGTCACGCTGAGCAGCCCTACCGGCGCCACGCTCTCGCGGGCGAGCGCCACCGGCACGATCACCAACGACGACACCGCGCCCGCCTCGGGAAACTTCAAATTCCAAGTCACAAGCGATTGGGGGTCGGGCTTCACCGGCCAGGTCACGGTCACCAACAGCAGCCAGCAGCCGATCACCAACTGGCAACTGGAATTCGATTTCCCCGCCGCGATCACCTCGATCTGGGACGCAACGATCATCAGCCACACAGGCAACCACTACGTGATCGGCAACGCCGGCTGGAACAGCACCATTCCGGCCGGCGGTACGGCGTCCTTTGGCTTCAATGGCAGCCCTGGCAACCTCTCCGTCGTGCCGACGAATTACGTGCTGCACAACGGTACGAGCGGGGGCGGTGGTGGATCCACGGGCACGACCAATCATGCCCCGACACCAGCCGCCGACGCCCTACTCGTGAATCCCAGCCAGGCCACCGTTCTCAATGTGCTGGCCAATGACACCGATCCCGACGGCGACCCGCTTTCGGTAACCGCCGTGACCACACCGCAGCACGGAACCGCCGTCTTGAACTCCAATGGCACGGTGACCTACACGCCGACAACCGGTTACACCGGCACCGACGCGTTTTCCTACACCGTAAGCGACGGTCGCGGCGGAACGGCCTCGGCCGCCGTGACACTGACGATCGGCACGCCGGCTTCGACGACCAACTGGCCGGCTCAGTACTATGCGCCGTACGTCGACGTCACTCTCTACCCGACTTACAACCTGGTCTCTGCGACGCAAACGCAAGGCATCAAGTACTACACGCTGGCCTTCATCACGGCCGACGCCCAGAACCAGCCCGCCTGGGGCGGCTACAGCGAGTATGAAATCAACGGCGGCACCTTCGACATGGCGCTACGCCAGCAGGTTGCCCAGGTACGGGCGCTGGGCGGTGACGTGATGGCGTCGTTCGGCGGCGCCGCGAATCAGGAGCTGGCGCAGGTCATTACCAACGTCAAAACCCTGACGGCCGCGTATCAGACCGTGGTCACCGACTACAACCTGACACACATCGATTTCGACATCGAAGGCGCGGCGGTCGCCGACCACGCCTCGATCGATCGACGATCGCAGGCGCTTGCCGCGTTGCAGCAAGCCCAGGCCGCCGCCGGCAAACCGCTGTCGATCTGGTTCACGCTACCCGCACTGCCCACGGGCCTGACGGCCGACGGGCTGTACGTTTTGCAATCCGCGCTAAAGTACGGTGTTCAGATCGGCGGCGTGAACGTGATGACGATGGACTATGGAGAGTCGGCCGCCCCGAACCCGCAGGGGCAGATGGGCACTTTCGCGATCGAAGCCGCCAACAGCCTGTTCACCCAGTTACAAGGGCTCTATGGCGGCGCCAAGACGAGTGCGCAACTGTGGCAGATGATCGGCGTAACACCCATGATCGGAGTCAACGACGATACGAAGGAAGTGTTCGACAAAGCGGCTGCGCAACAGCTCACTACGTTCGCGCAGCAGCACGGCATGGCGCGCATCTCGATGTGGTCGCTGAACCGCGATACGGCCGGAACAGCGAAGAATTATGTCGACAACACATCGAGCAGTATCACGCAGAGCGCTTTCGACTTCTCGAAGATTTTCGAAACGATCTGATCGCGCAACGCCCTCTGTCTCTTGGGCTGGTTGCCGCGGCGGTGTGGTTCGGGGATCAAACCCTTGCCAGATCCTCAGGGCCTGCCGCCGCGGCTTTTTTACTGCGGCGGTCCGGCGACGCCGGCCGTGACCACGCCCTGCCCGTTCGCCGAGGGTGCGTCGGCACTCGCCGCGACTGTGTCGGCGACGACCGGCGGCTGGCCGCCTAATGCGCCGTTTTCGGCGCGGCCCGCGCGCACTAATTGATGAATGAATCGCAGCTTGACGACCACGGGGTCGACGAAAATCTCGGGCACCACGTCCAAGAGCCCCATGCTGCGATTGACTTCGTTCAGGGCGATGCCCAATTGCTGATAGCGTTTCACCATGTCATCGACGTCGGCCTCGATCGGCTCCGTCTCGCCGCCGAAACCGACATGCTGAGCCGTATCCAGGCCGCTGATCATGTCCAGATACGTGGCCCAGGTTTCTGCAAAGTCCTCCCAGGGGTGCATCGTGGCGTAGGCGCTGACATGGCGCTGCGCCCAGTCGGCGGGTGCCCCGTCCTTGTAGTACCTCTCCAGCGCCTCGGCGTAGGTGGGGCTGTCATGATCGCCAAAGACTTCTCGGCATTCGTCCTCGCGACGCCCCTTCACCAATTGATCCCAGTAATAATGGCCGATTTCGTGGCGAAAGTGGCCGATCAAGGTGCGGTGCGCCTCGCCGAAATCAACGCGGAGCTTTTCACGCTCGACGTCGTCGGCTTCCTTGATATTGATCGTGATGCGCCCGGCCGCGTGCCCGGTGTAGACCCTTTCGACTTTCCCTTTGCCCATCGAGCGCCAGAAGTTCTTGCCGGGTATGACATCGGCCTTGAAGTCGAACGTCAGCGGCGGATTGACCTGGTCGCTCGCCTTGCCGTAAGGGAGGCCCAGTTCATCCAGATCGTAGAACAAGCGACGCTTGGCAGATTCGAGCAGGCGCCACTTCTCCCAATTTCCAGCGACCGTCAGATCGGGAATGGTGTCGTTGAAGCGGCAGCAGTCGCACAACGAGCCCGCCGCATCGGCCGTCACACAACGATTGCAGACGTTGTGTTCGGCATAGTTCTGGCACTTGGCCAGCGCGGCACCGCAGTTTAAGTTGCCGCAGGTGTACTGGCCGCTGCCGTCGGATAAAAGCGACACGATATTCCGGCACGTCGGACAAAAGCCGAGATCCTTCCCGCAAGCCACGCACTGACTGTTGTCATAAAAGACGGTGTTCCCACAAGCACATTGATAATTCTGCATACCCTGGTCCATCCGCTTGGCTACTGGCTCAATGCGCCGGCGCGACTCAATGGCGAAACGGCGTTTCCGATTTCTCGGAGCGAGAAAATCGACCCCTCAAGCGTAGCTTAGCAATGGATGTGCCAATGGACAGCATTTGCATGCCCCCTCCGCGGATGGCTTAGACCATTCAAAACCCCGCGTGCCGCCAATGGCACTCGGGCCGGAACCTGCAACCGCTTCAGAGAATGCCTCTTCCCCGTTCCGGCTTACTTGGCCGCCGTCCGGAAGCGATAGACCTTCGGCGCGAGCGGCACACCAAAGCGGCTTTGGAAGTTGATGTAGTCCGGATCGTTCAGGCCGAACTGGTAATCGTGATCGGGCTCGAGCTTAACTGGCAGCGTGCAAGTCAGACCGTCCGCTGTCCAGGCAGCTTGCCGCCCCTTTTCCCTCGTGGGGAAGTTCGGGCCAACGTCCACCCAGGACATGCCCTGGCCCATCGGTATGTCGAAAGTCACGCTCAGCTGTTTGATGTTGGGATCAACGTCCTTTGCGCCATCAGCAGGAAAGATGCTCGCCACCTTGGGAGCCCGGACCCGCGCGACGACGTCCGGCGCCGCCCCCTTGGTAACGAAATAAATCGCGGCAGGTCGTGCCGCGACCCCTTCGGCCGAGCGAAAGTTCTGATAGCTGGTCGAATTGATGCCAACGCGATAGAGCGTGCCCCCGGCCAGCTTCACGCGAAGAAGGCACGTGCGGCGATCCTTCCACGCGGCTTTCTCACCCTTTCGAGTCTCGGGAAATTCCGGGGGTCCGCCGGTCCAACTCATTCCGCCTTGCATATCACGGTCGAAAGTGACCGAGATCGAAGAGAGGTTCGGATCGACATCCGTCGCGCCGATCGCCGGCTCCGTCGCAACAATTTGCGGATACTTGGTCGTCGTGGCGGCCGGCGCCTCGGCCGCGCTCTTATCCTCCGCAGCCGCGTTAAACGGCGCGGCCCCTGGCGCCATCGGGAATGCGAGCAATGCAAATAGGGCCACGGCCAGTCCGGATAACCATGACGATCTTGGCCTTCGTGTTTCGAATTCCATGATTTCCTCCAATCGGTTTTGCAGTTTCGTGCCACGCTCGAACACGCCCACCAGGCTGCCTGCCGCCAGCGACCGACCCCGCGCCGCTGTCAGCACGCGGACGATCGAATCGCCATATTGCTCGGCGGGTAGCTCACTCTGTCGTAAGACAGCTTCATCGCACGCACATTCACGCTCGTGCCGCAGCTCGCGATTGGCCCACCACACGAACGGGTGAAACCAGAACAAACCCTGTGCCGCCACCTGCAACCACCCGACGAGCACGTCGTGGCGTTGCCAGTGCACGAGCTCGTGCGTCAGCACAGCACGCAACTCGTGATCGGCAAGGCCATCGAGCATCGCCACCGGCAGCACGATCCGCGGCCTTACGACGCCAAACAAGAAAGGGCTGGTCACCTGCGAGGTGGCCAAGAGCTCCGGCAATCGCTTCACACGCAAGGCCAAACCGATCCGCTCGAGCTCGACGCGCAGCGGGCCTTCGTCGATCACTTGCGCCGCGCGCAGCGCGTGCAACACACGGGCATAGCGACACGCGACGAGGCCCCAGAACAAGAATAGGCCCGCCCCCCAGGTAAACATGAGCCAGGCGGTGGCCGGCAATCGCGCGGCCGTCGACGCCGGCTCGCTGTGCGTTACATCGGCACTCGTCGAACGATCTTCTGAGGAGCCCTCGGTCGGGTGTGTCAGGTTCGCATCGGCGTTATCAGTCCCGCGGTCGGTCGCGGGGCGCCACGACAGAACTCCCGCGGCGTCGAGCCACGGCCGGGCCAATCGCCCGACGCTCCACGGCGCCGTCAGTCCGGGCGGAATGAAGACTTTGATAATGACTAACAGCCACAGCGCATGCCGCAAGCGTGGTGATGCACGGCGCAGCAAGACCACCGCCGCGGCGACCAGGCACGTGAGTAAGGCCAATTGCCAACTGGCCGCTGTGACCCACCCCCACCACGCGCGCGAAAGCCGCTCAATCAATTGCAGGCTTGGTGCGTTCATTTTTCAGCGACCCTTTCGCTTGTCGTCGAGCTGGCGCTTGAGGGCGCGGATCTCTTCGTCGCTGAGATCGGCCTCTTCGATGAATTGCGCCAACACCGGCGCCGAGGCCTCGCTGATCAGGCGCTCGAAAATCGATCGCACCTCCTGCCGGGTCATGCGCTGGCGATCGACCGCCGCGCGGTACAGATACGAATTGCCGACCTGGTCGTAGGCCAGTGCCTCTTTCGCCACCAGACGCGACAGTAGCGTCTTCACGGTCTTGTAGGCCCAACCCCGCTTTTGTGGCAGCCGCGCAAACACGTCGCGGGCGGCCAGTGGTCCATGATCCCACAGGATCTTCATGATTTCCCACTCGGCCGGCGAAAGCGGCGTCTGCTCGTCACGTCGTGTCACGGCGGCTCCTCTGGGCGGATGGTCTCATGCGCTCACAACGCTCGCCATTAGACTACACTTGTAATCCTTTGTCAACAACACTACGGCGAAGCATCGAAAAACGGGCGGAATCCCCGCTAACCGTCCAGATTGCTCGGCGCTGCGGCTTCTTTGGAAATCGAACAGGTCGGCGACACGAATTGGGCGCCGCCGGCTGCGACGTCGGACCGTTTACGGCGTCACGATCGGGAACCACGCGTCGAACGTATCGAGCAAGCCGAACAACTGCCCCACGCTCGCCACTTTGCCCGTGATTTTGACGCTGCCGTCGCCCAAGGCCTCGGGCATGGTCAACTGCCTGAGCATGATCTTGTTCAGCGTCGACCGCTCCAGGCTCAAGGTCGCGTCGGCGTCGGCCGCCTGATCTCCGTCCCAATGATTCAGCACCGAGTCGGCCAGTTTGAGCACGTAGCGCTCCTTGGTGTCGGTGAAATCGAAATTGAGCGTGATCTTCTTGCCAGCCGCTTTCGGTGCATTGAGTCGGATTCCCAGGTAATCGAAGAACTGATCCAACGTCAGGGCTTCGACCACGTCGCCGACGGTCGCCGCCGCATTGGCGCCGCGCTTGATGCCATCGCGCAGCTCCTTGGCGCCGGTCAGGTAAAAGTTCCGCCACGGTCCCGATTCCGCCTGATAGCCAAGCTGCTCAAGCGTGTCGGCCTGAAGTTCCTTGGCGGCAATATTCTCCGGCTCGGCGAAAACGACATGGTTCACGACTTCGGCCACCCAGCGATAATCCCCCTCCTTGAATGCTTCGCGCGCTTTGGACAGCACGGCTTCGGCTCCGCCCATATAGGCGACGTACTTCTTGCTGGCTTCGACCGGCGGCAAGCGATGCAGCGTGGCGGGATTGCCCTCGAACCAGCCCAGGTAAAACACGTACGTCGATTTCACGTTGTGATTCAACGTGCCGTAGTAGTCGCGGTTCGACCAATACTTCGCCAGTGGCTCGGGCAGCTCGACCGTTTCGGCGATCTCGGTCATCGTCAGGCCCTGATTGGCCAGCCGCAGCGTCTGATCGTTGATAAAGCGGTACATGTCGCGCTGCTTTTCCAGGTGCTCGACCACGCGTTCGGTGCCCCACACAGGCCAGTGGTGCATGCCGTAGAGGACCTCGGCCTCGCCGCCCCACTGTCTTACCGACTTGTGCAGATATTTCGACCAGGCCAGCGGATCGCGCAGCTTCGTGCCGCGCAGCGAGTACAGGTTGTGTTGCGTATGACAGGCGTTCTCAGCAACCGTCAGCGCCTTTAGTTCTGGCAGGTACCAATGCATTTCCGCGGGCGCTTCGCTGCCCGGGGCAAGCAGAAATTGAAACTTCAGCGCATCGATCGTTTCCTCTTGTCCATCGCGACGGATATAGACGGTGGGCGGAATGAGGGTCACGGTGCCGGTCGAAGTGGTCATACCGAGCCCTGCCCCGACCTGCCCGCGCGGCTCGGGCGGCAGCAGGTTGCCGTACATGTAGTTGGCCCGCCGCCCCATCACATTACCGGCCATGACGTTTTCGCTGATGGCGTGCTCGAAAAAACCCTCGGGGGCGTAAACCTGGACTTTGCCGGCCTGCACATCATCGCCCGACACGACGCCACGTACGCCGCCGAAGTGATCGATGTGTGAGTGCGAGTAGATCACGGCCACCACGTTCCGCTTGGGCCGATGCTGAAAATAAAGTTCTAGCGCCGCACGCGCCGTCTCGGCCGAGATCAACGGGTCGACGACGATGATTCCGGACACGCCCTCGATGATCGTCATGTTCGAAAGATCACCGTTGCGCACCTGGTAGATGCGATCCACGACCTTGAACAAGCCCGAGATGTTCACCAGTTGCGATTGCCGCCACAGGCTGGGATTGACCGTGTCTGGCGCGTCTTTGCCTTCCTCGATGAAGGCGTACTTATTCGGGTCCCACACCGCATCTCCCGCTTCTGTGCGGATGACCTCCTTGGATAGCGGCGCGATGAAGCCGCGGTGCGCCTCGTCGAACGATTGCCGGTCGGCAAAGGGCAATTGCTCCCGCACGCGCTGGTTCGCTTGACGCGTGGCGGTGGTCGCGTCTTTTGGCTCGGCAGCCATGCTGGTTCCGGCAACCAACAGCAGCACGATCGCTCTTGCACAGCGCATAGTGATTGTCCTTCTTGGGCTAATCGACAGGCAGAACGCGACGAGAGTGCAGCCGAGCGCACCGCCGCGCGAAACCAGGGAAGTTTACCTCGCAATCGTGCGTTCGAGCATTAGCGCTAATGACTGGCGTTGCTGCGAGTGCGCGGGCATAGTAGTGCTTGATCAGCATTACTTTTCCCCGGCCGCGGAACTCCCGGCTTTGCACGAATCGACACGCAACGAATTGGCCATCCAGGCGATAGGACTGGCGAAGTCTTACGGCGGCGCGTCCGCGCCGGTCCATGCCTTGCGCGGCGTCACGCTCACGGTTCGTCCGGGGGAACGCGTCGCACTGTTGGGCAAATCCGGCTCCGGCAAGTCGACGCTATTGAATCTACTCGGAGGTCTCGATCGCCCATCGTCGGGTGCGTTGCACGTCGCCGGGCAAGATCTCACCGCCCTGGCCGATCGCCCCTTGGCCCAGTTCCGTTCGGCCGCAGTGGGCATGATCTTTCAGTCGTTCAACCTGGTCATGTCGCGTTCCGCGCTTGAGAACGTCGAGCTGCCGATGATCTTTGCCGGCCAGCCCGCCGCCGCGCGCCGCACGATCGCCCGGCAGGCGCTCGAAGCGGTCGGCCTCGGCGAGCGGCTGGACCATCGCCCGGCGCAGCTGAGCGGTGGCGAAAACCAGCGCGTGGCGATCGCCCGCGCCCTGGTCAATCGGCCGCAAATCCTGCTCGCCGATGAGCCGACGGGAAATCTCGACAGCGCCACGGCGGGCGAAATCGTGAGGCTGATCTCCACGCACCTGGCAGAACATCGAACGACGCTGGTTCTGGTCACACACGACGAAGAACTCGCGCAAAACCATGCGGAACGCATCATCCGCCTGAAAGATGGTCAGCTCCAAGAGAGTTAGCGACGCTCCGGGGAACACATTGTGCGCACGATCGACCTTGTGACACTGCCTCTGGCCGCGCTCGCACAGCAGAAATCGCGGACCGCGATGACCACGCTGGGCATTGTATTCGGGGCGTTCGTCCTGGCGGCCAGCCTGTCGATCGGCCAGGGCGTGCAAGACACCATCCAGCGCGAGAGCCACCGCACTGACTTGCTGCGAAAGATCAACGTCCACCCCAAATGGCTGACCGGCGACATCGACAGTGTGCCGGAAGTGATCGATGTGCCGGGCGCGATGAGCAATGAGCGACGAGAGCGACTGCGCACGGCGCTCCGCCAGTCGCAAGCGCGCCGCCAGAACGGCTCACCCACGATCAAGCTGTCGCGCGAAAAGCTTGCCGAGCTGGCGGCACTCCCGCACGTCGAGTTGGTCCTGCCTGTGGTGCACGAGAGCTGCCACGCGCTGCTCGCTGACAAGTCGCAACCGGCCATGGTCGCGGGGGCACGTCCCAGCGACGACTATTTGTTGAAGCGGATCGTCGCCGGACACGGCTTTCAGACGGCTGATGAAGCGTCAGCCGTCGTCAGCGAATTGTTGCTCTACCGGCTGGGCCTGCTTGACGAAGCGACGATCGAAGGCGCGATCGGCAAGACGCTCCGTCTGAAGATGAGCACAGTGCATCAATCTCCCGACGGCTTTCGATTGTTCCTGCTCAAGCCCGATGGCAGCGAGTTGTCGCTCGCCGAGAAAGAGATCGTCGACAAGATCAAGGACCGGCTCCCGGAGTCGCTCGACAAGCTCGATCTGAGCCCTGCCGAGACGGCTGTCCTTCGCGCAGCGCTGGGTAGCGAGTCGAAGAGCGTCCGTGAGCCTCTCTCGGTCGACGTGACGATCGTCGGCGTCGCTCGCGATCCTGATGCCGAAGAACAAAAAACGCCCTGGGACCCGTCGCGTCAGACTGCGGAAGTGATTCTCCCCTACCAGTTCGCCACAGACATCGATTTTCGTCGGCCGCTGCGGCAACAATACGGTGCGGACCAGGTCGTCGTCATCGTGGATAGCGAAGATCACACACTCGAGGTGGCCAGCGCGATCAAAGAGCAAGGATTCAATACTTACGCCGCCGCGGAGTTCGTCCGGCAACAGCGCCTGATGTATTTGTTGATCTTCGCCGGCATGACCTGCGTCGCCACCGTGGCTCTGCTGGTGGCAGCCTTGGGAATCGCCAACACGATGTTGATGAGCGTGCTGGAACGAACACGTGAAATCGGCATCATGAAGGCCGTTGGCGCGGCAAGTGCCCAGCTGCAGCTTATTTTCCTCGTCGAAGGAGCTCTCCTGGGCTTCGTCGGCGGATTGCTCGGCTTGTTCTTGGCCTGGGCAGCGTCGTTTCCCGGCGATGCCTGGGTCCGCTCGCGAGTTTCCAGCCAGTTGAAGATCGACCTTACGGGCTCGATCTTCGTCTTTCCGGCGTGGCTACCGCTGGTCGTGCTCGCCTTCGTCGTCACGGTCACAACGCTGGCGGCATACTATCCGGCGCGGCGGGCGGCAAAGACTGATCCTGTGGTGGCCCTGCGGCACGAATAGAATTGATGGTCGCATGGGGGAAACACCCCGATGCGCCGCAATGGGAAGCGCTATCGCCGGGCTGCCGCCTTTTCCACCGCCCCCACCAGAATCTTTTCCGCGGCCGGACGCCCGAGCGTCGTTTCCTCGCCGTCAACGACAACGGTAACGATGCCGGCCTCGGCGCGATTCGTCTTCACGCGCCCCACGGCGCCCAGCGGCAAACCCGTCTCGCTCAGATAGCGCAGAAACTCGGGCGATTGGTCGATCACCCGTGCCAGGCGAAACGGCGCGCCAACCTCGCACTCGGCCAGCGAACGTAGCGACTCGTCCACCACCGACCCGTCGGCGCGCGGAATGGGATCGCCGTGCGGGTCGACCGGCGGATAGCCGAGAAAGGCGTCGATGCGGTCAACCAGCAGGTCGCTGACCGCGTGTTCCATGTTCTCGGCTTCCTCGTGTACCTCATCCCAGCTCAGGTCGAGCGTCTTGGTGAGAAATAGCTCGATCAAACGATGACGGCGGAGGATGCGCAAAGCCAGGCTCTTGCCCGCCGCAGTCAGCCGCGCTCCTTCGTAGGGCGTGTAAGTCGCCAGCTTGCTGTCCGAGAGCGTTTTCAGCATGCTCGTCACGGTGCCGGGCGAAACCGCGAGCGCCGTCGCAATTTGCCCGGTGGCGGCCGGCTTGCCATCCTGGGAAGCGCCGATCTGGTAGATCGTCTTCAGATAGTTCTCGACGGTAAGACTGGCCAAGCGAACGGCTCCGCGGTTGAAAGCGAACACGACAAATCGAAAACGCACCGAGCGGATCTCCGCCCCCGATTCGCCGTACGGAATTCTAGATCACGCTTAGGCAATCGGGCAATCGAGCCCCGCATGGTCGCCACGAGCAACCCCGAAAAGCCGGGCCCCATTGCCAGTAGCTGGCTAAGCGACGATCATACGAAAGCCATGTCTGGCACTTCCTGACCATCGGTACGATCACCGTGAATCTGAACCAGCGGGCCGCCGCACTTTGCCAGCGAATTGTCGCCGATGTGGCGCGGCTGCGCGTCGAGGTTTCGTCGATCGCCGGCGCCACCGTGATCGACGCCGGCATTGCCGCCGCTGGTGGGCTCGAGGCTGGCCTGGCCTTGGCCGAAGTCTGCCTGGCCGGCCTGGCAAACGTCGCGCTCGCTCCGTCTTCTGCGGCGTGGCACGGGCCGTCGGTGACGGTGGCCACGGACCATCCCCTCGCCGCGTGCATGGCCAGCCAGTATGCCGGTTGGCAAATCGCGCAAGGCAAATTCTTTGCCATGGGATCAGGTCCCATGCGCGCGGCCGCCGGCAAGGAGGCGGTGTTCGAGCGCATCGGACATCGCGAGCAGCCCGGGCAAGCCGTGGGCGTGCTCGAAACCCGCAAGCTGCCGCCCGCCGAGGTGATCGACTACATCGCGAAGGCCTGTCAGGTTGAGGCCGGGCAGCTCACGCTGCTTGCTGCCCCCACGGCGAGCCAGGCCGGCGGCGTGCAGATCGTGGCCCGCTCGATCGAAACGGCGCTGCACAAGATGCTGGAGATCGGCTTCGACATAACTCGCGTCGCCAGCGGCTACGGCATCGCCCCCCTGCCCCCCGTGGCGGCCGACGACGTCGCCGCCATCGGCCGTACGAACGACGCGATCCTGTACGGCGGCGAAGTTACCCTATGGTGTCACGGCGCGGACGCGGATCTCGAGTCGTTCGGCCCGCGCATTCCCAGCAGCGCGTCGGCCGACCATGGGCAGCCGTTTCGGCAAATCTTCGAACGCTACGATCGCGACTTTTATCGGGTTGATCCGCACCTGTTCAGTCCGGCGGTGGTGAATCTCGTGAATCTCGACTCGGGGCGCAGCTTCCGCTTCGGCAAGTTGCTGCCCGACGTGGTCGAACAATCGTTCACGACTTGAAGCGAGGCCGCGCGATGGAAGTCGCCGTCTTGGGCTCGCCGACAAGTTGGTATCTGCGCGATCTACAGCGCGCGGCCGGCACGCACCATCGCGTTACTCCGGCCACCTTTCGCGACATGGCGGCCTCGGTCAGTTCGACGGGGCAGGGATGCCGCTCGGTCGGACTGAATCTAGGCCGCTGCGATGCGGTGCTGGTAAGAACGATGCCCCCCGGTTCGCTGGAACAGGTCGTCTTCCGCATGGACGTGCTGGCCCGCCTGGCGGCCGCGGGCGTGATCGTGCTCAACCCTCCCCGCGCGGTCGAGGCAGCCGTCGATAAGTACCTGGCCACGGCGCGATTGCAAGCGGCGGGCCTGCGCGTGCCGCGTACCGTCGTATGTCAGACGGCCGAAGAGGCCCTCTTGGCTTTCGAAGAGCTTGGCCGCGATGTCGTGGTCAAGCCGCTTTTCGGTTCCGAGGGGCGCGGTATCACGCGATTGCAGGACGCGGCGCTCGCCGACCGCGCCTTTCGCATGCTCGAGCAACTGGGCGCTGTGATCTATTTGCAGGAATTCGTCCCCCATGACGGTTGCGACCTGCGGCTGTTGGTGATAGGCGATGAGACGTTGGCCATGCGCCGATGCAATCCGCATGACTGGCGCACGAATGTCAGCCGCGGCGCCACGGCCGAAGCGTTTGCGCCCGGCGATACGTTGATCGATATGGCCCGTCGCGCGGCGGCCGCGGTCGAGGCGCCCTTGGCGGGCGTCGATATCTTGCCGGGACGCGACGGCGAGCTTTATTTGATCGAAGTCAACGCCGTGCCCGGCTGGCGGGCACTTTCGCGCGCGACCGGCAAGGACGTCGCCGGCATGGTGCTAGGGCTTGTCGAGTCGATGGTCGCGCGCGCTCAGGGTCCACCTGGAATCATCCACGCGCAGAAGTAAGCCTGCACGAGGGTGAGCAGCCCCACCAGGCAGGCCAGGGCAATGCTGTGCGGAAAGACGAACCGCAAGATCGCTCCTTCGCCGCCGTCCTGCTCGGTGGCCACGGCAGCAACGACGATGCTTTGTGCATCGATCATTTTGCCCATCACCCCTCCTGTGCTGTTCGAGGCGACGATCAACACCGGCGGCAGATTCAACTGTTCGGCCGTGATCTTCTGCAAACTGCCGAAAAGGGCGTTCGACGACGTGTCGGAACCGGTCAGCGCGACGCCCAGCCAGCCCAAGAGTGGCGCGAAAAACGGATACAGCCATCCCGTATGAGTAAAGGCCAGCCCGAGCGTCGCGTCCGCGCCACTGAAGCGCGTGACGAAGGCGATTCCCAGCATGCAGGCGATCGTCATTAGTGCCAGCCGCATGCGCCACAACGTGTCGAAGAATTGCCGCACGAACACGCCCGGCGCAATGCGCATCCAAAAGGCCGCCAGGATCGCGGCCAGGAAGATGCCGGTTCCCGTAGCGGAAAGCCAATTCAGGTCGTAAACGGCCGGCAGCGCCTCGGCGGCGCGGTCGGCTCCGGCCGGCACTTCGGCCACAGGCGCCGTTGGAAAGACGACGCCGTGCAATTGGTGGATTCTGAAGGAAAACTTACCGATGCCGGCCAGCGCGCTGGGATGTTCCACCGTGCCGCCGTTCAACAACGTTTTGAATGACGGCCAGCCCCACAGAAAAACCATGATTGAGAGCAGCACCCACGGCATCCAGGCGTGGATGATCTGCCGCCGCGTGAGCGGATCGCCTTGAACGGTCGGCGGCGCGGCATCCGGAAAGCGCCATACTTCGGCGGGCTGCCAGAAGCGTAGGAACACGGCAAGCGCCACGAGGGAGCCCAGCCCACCGACAACATCGACCAGCGTCGGACCGTGCAGATTCGAGGTAAGGAACTGGAGTGCCGCGAAGCTGCCGCCGCAAACCACGATCGCCGGCCAACAGTCACGCACGCCGCGCCAGCCCGACATCACGGCCACCAGCCACGCCGGCACGACCAGGGAGAACAAGGGCAACTGCCGCCCGGCCATCTGGCTGAGCGTCATTTCGTCGAGGCCCGACACCTTGGCCAGCATGATGATCGGCGTCCCGAGGGCTCCGAAGGCGACGGGCGAAGTATTTGCCAAGAGCGCCAGGCCCGCCGCGTAGAGCGGCGTGAAGCCCAGCCCGATCAGAAGCGCCGCCGAGATCGCCACCGGTGTACCGAAACCGGCCGCTCCTTCGACGAAGGTGCCGAAAGAAAACGCGATCAACAGCGCCTGCATGCGCTGATCGGACGAGATAGCGGCGACGGATCGCTTCACGATCTCGAACTGCCCCGACAGAACAGTCAGATGGAACATGAAGACGGCAGCGACCACGATCCAACCGATCGGCAGCAATCCATACGCGGCGCCATTACCCGCCGCCGCCAATGCGGGCGCGACGGGCATGCCGAAGCCAAGAACTGCCACGCCCAGCGCGGCCAGCAATCCGGCCAGCGCGGCGCGCTCAGCGGCGACTCCCACGACCAGCAGTCCGAGCAGCAGGCAGACAGGCGCCCCGGCCAGCAGCGTGGAGAGAAAAGCGCAACCCAAGGGATCGTAGTTTTGCGTCCAGGTCACGTGCAAGGGCCCTCCAGCGTGGCCGACGTGTGAAGAAATGTTGAAGTCGCGCTCCGTCCGCGGGCCATCGAGAATAACCGCACCCTACCGCACGCCGCAAACCCACCGACGCCCGCCAAGAATTGGTTAACAAGTTCGGACCACGCTGATATTGTGAAAAAAGGTGAATTGGCGATCGGAGCAGCTCTGGGCTCGCGTGGAGGAGACGAACGATGCGCGCCATGCTTCTTGAGCGTCCGCACGCTCCATTACGTGCCGCCGACATTCCCGACCCGCGGCCCGGCGAAAACGAGCTGCTGATCGAAGTCCGGGCGTGCGGCGTGTGCCGCACCGACCTGCACGTCGTCGACGGCGAACTGACCTCTCCGAAGTCGCCACTCGTGCCCGGGCATGAAATCGTAGGAATCGTCGCGGAATTGGGAACAAACGTCGCAGGATTCCGCGTGGGCCAACGCGTGGGCGTTCCCTGGCTCGCCTGGACGTGCGGCGAATGCCCCTTCTGTCGGCGCGGGGAAGAGAACCTTTGCGACCGGCCCCGCTTCACGGGATACACCGTCGACGGCGGTTACGCCCAATTCACGATTGCCGATGCGCGATATTGCTTTGCGATTCCTGAAAGCTATTCCGACGCCGAAGCCGCGCCGCTTTTGTGCGCTGGGTTGATCGGTTATCGCTCCTTGCGGATGGCCGGCGATGCGGGACGGCTGGGGATTTATGGATTCGGCGCCGCGGCACACATCGTCGCCCAGGTGGCCGTTCACCAAGGGCGCGAAGTCTTCGCCTTCACGCGCGCCGGGGACGACAAAGCGCAGCAATTCGCGCGCTCGCTCGGCGCCGCTTGGGCCGGCGCCTCGGAAGAAAACCCTCCGGCCCTGCTCGATGCGGCCATCCTGTTCGCGCCTGTCGGGTCGCTCGTGCCGCTGGCCCTATCCGCGGTGCGCAAAGGAGGAATCGTCGTCTGCGCCGGAATCCACATGAGCACGATTCCGGCGTTCTCCTACGACCTGCTATGGGGCGAACGCGCGGTTCGGTCGGTCGCGAACCTGACGCGTCGGGACGGGGATGAGCTGTTAGCTCTCGCCCCGCAGGTGCCCGTCAAGACCGAGGTCACGACCTTTCCACTGGCACGCGCCAACGAGGCGCTCGACGCGCTCCGTTCAGGCCGGGTTCACGGCGCTGCCGTGCTGACGATCTAAAGCCGATCGGTGCGAGGGCGTTCCCGAGGACCAGAGTGCCATTTGGGGGGGACCGAGTTTAAGAAGGACGTCGAAATACCACCCGGCAGGGAGGTATTTGCCCCATTTTCAAGAAAATCGCAAAGGCCGGCGCTTTTTTGCGTCCGATTTTGCCTCGCTTTGGCAATTAGTGATTGGGGAGGTCGTTAGGGACCAAATTGCTACGCGGGAGAACGACGTGGAAATCGCGAAACCGAGGGGCAGCCGGGGGCGAGAGCGGTACCTGGTCATGTGGGGAGGGAATGTTGTCTGTGGTCTGCAATGCGCCGTCGGCCCCGCCCAAAGCTTTCGCTCCGTGGGCCCGAGTCTGCGGCTCGGTCCGCGCGGTCAGGAAGCCGCGCGCTACCGGGACGGCCTGTGGATCAACCGAAAGACCGGGGGTCGTTTTCCGTGCCTGTGGATCGAGACGGCTTCGCTGCTGCGGCTGGAAAACCCGCTTAACGGTCAGTCGCTGACACTTGGCACGTTCGGCATGATCGGCGTGATGGGCAATACGGTTTATGCCGAACGCGAGAATAGCCACGCCGTTGCCACGCTGAACGAACGAAGCGGTTTGTGGGAAACATGCCGCGACCAGCGCGCGTGGTCGGATCTGACCGTGCAGCCTGCCGCCAGCGTCGGTGGCTGGCCCGCCGGGGTGTTCGCAGAGTTGCCGAATCTCAATGTGGACCGATGGGAGGCGTTGGCGCATTAGCCACTGCCGAGAGTCCGTGTCGCACGGAGCGGTCCGGAGCACACCACGCACTGTGCTTCGGTGCCGCTCCGATGCGGTGCGGGATCTGGGTATCGCTTGCCAGGCACCGCTCGTCACTCATCAATGATCAAGCGCGCGACTGCCGCGCCCCTTCGGCTGCCGCCGCCAGGCACTGGCGGATATCGTCCAGCGGATTCTCCGGCTTCTCTTCGTACTCCAGGGCAAGGCAGGCATCGGCCGGGAATTCGGCCTTGCGCAGCGCCCGGAACGTCGCTGGCAAATCCAATTGTCCCTTGCCGAGGATTACGCCCGCGGCATCCTTTTTCGGTTCGGCGAAATCCTTGAGATGTACGCCGTACAGTCGGCCGGCCAACAGCGTGATCGCGCGCACCGGATCTTCGCCGGAACGAATGTAGTGCCCCAAGTCGGCGCACGCGCCGATCGACGGATGATGGCCTTTGACGGCATTCAAAACGTCGGAGACCTTATCGTATCGCGCGCCTGGGCCGTGATTGTGGATGGCGATGCGGATGTCGTATTCGGCCACCAGCTTGTCGAGGCTGTCGAACGCATCCTCGTGCGGATCAGCCGACAGGTTGCGGACGCCGAAGCGCTTGGCGAACTCGAAGATCTTGCGATTTGCTTCATGGTCCTTGGTGAAGGGATTCACGCCATGCGCAAGCGCCTTCAGCCCTAACCGATGGACCTGCGCCTTGACCGCATCGATCTCCGCCGGCGATGCCTTGGTGCTCAAGTGTCCCGTGGCGAATTCCAAGGTCGTGAATCCCAGCTCTTTGGCGAGCTGCAGCGCCTTTTCCGTCGGGTAGCCGCGCAGCGAATACGTCTGGATCCCCATCATGAAGCCCGCGTAGTCGTCGGCGGCGCGAGCCTCGAGGCCACGACCGGCGAATGCCATTCCGGCGCCAGCGGTGGCCACGCCAAGAAACCGGCGGCGCGAAAGGTCGCGGCCGACGAGCGAGGAATTCACCGCAAGCGGTTCCGACGAGCGTGTCATCGACGATCTCCCCAGGGAATGAAATCTACCGACGTAATCAAGGCCCTCGTTAAGCTGTGGCAGCAAGTCTAATTAGCCGGCCCAGACCCGCACAAGCGGCTACTCGCGGGCGTATCAGGAAGAGAGGGTGAAACCGGCCTGGACGGCGCTGCCTGCCGTTTGCTACAGAATTGCCGGCCGGCGGCTTCTCGGCGCCGTGGAACGTGCTATCTATAGGAACCGAGCTATGTGACCCCTTTGGGGCATGGCAACCGTGGAGATTGGCGCAGGGGAGTTTGGCAAAGTGGCGATTTCTTCCGACAACACATTCGACGCGGGCACGGCCACCCTGCCGCGCCTCGAAGACGAGATCGCCAACAGCATCACGCATGGCATCGGACTCGCCCTGAGCCTGGTCGGAGCTGCCGCGCTGGTCATCGCCGCGGCCCGTACCGCCGACACCCGCGAGTTCGTCGGCTGCCTGATTTATGGCCTGTCGCTGGTGGCCGTGTACGCGGCCTCGACGTTGTCGCACGTCTTCTGGCAGCCGCGGCTGCGACGCGTGTTCCGCATGCTCGATCAAGGGTGCATCTACCTGTTGATCGCCGGCACATTCACGCCGCTCGCCTTGCGCTATCTTCGCGACGGATGGTGGTGGGTACTCTTGGCCACGATGTGGACGATCGCCGTCGTCGGTTTCTGCTCGAAGGTGTTCCTGGCACATCGCGTCGAGGCCGTGTCGACGGCCGCTTACGTCGTGATGGGCTGGCTGCCCGTGCTGGCCGCCAAGCCGATGATCGCCGTGACGCCCGGCCGCTGCCTGTGGATGATGTTCGCCGGCGGGCTGTGCTACACGGTGGGGACCCTGTTCCTGACCTTCGACCGCAAGGCGCTCTACCTGCACGCCGTGTGGCACATCTTCGTGATCGCGGGGAGTGCCGTGCATTACTTCGCGATCCTCGAGTACGCCTTGCCGGGCGCGACCGTGTAGCCCTGCGTCTGTCAGGCGCTTTCGTTCGTCGAAAAAGACGAATCCCAGCGGCGGAAAAAGCCCTAGATTGCAGGCCGCCCCCCCGTCGGTTATCGTTTACCCAGTGCCCGATTGTGCTGGCGGATAGCGTCGTTCCCTTGCGGCTCGACGCCCTTCCCCGAACGTCGCTTCCTCAGGCGGCCTGCGTCTTGCGAACCCAGGGGCGAAATCGCGAGGCAGGAACAACAAAACGAGGACGTGGCGCCCACCCGGAACGCTTGCGCAATCCATGCTTCGTCACACACCGCAGACGCGGCGGAGTAAGTCCTACCCTTGGTGCTCTCACGGTCCCCTGGCCATTCGTTTGAGCCAGGCGACCGCAGCCAGAACAAAGTCTCCCTTATTGCGAAGGAGTTCCGCACATGAAGCGTTCAACGAGTCGTCGTGACTTCTTGAAATCCACCACCGCCGCGGGCGTCGGCTTTTGGGTCGCCGCCGGCGCCACGCCGAAGGAAAGCCGCTCGGCCATCGAGCGCATTCGCTTCGCCTGTATCGGCGTGGGCGGTAAGGGAAGCAGCGATTCGAAGGACGCCAGCCGCAACGGCGACGTCGTCGCGATTTGCGACATCGACGACAACACGCTCAACAAGGCGGGCGACGCTTTCTCCGGCGCCAAGAAGTACAACGACTTCCGCAAGCTGCTGGAAGAAATGGGACCGAACATCGACGCCGTCACCGTCAGCACGCCGGATCACACGCACGCCGCGGCCTCGCTGATGGCCATGCGGATGGGCAAGGCCTGCTTCACGCAGAAGCCCATGACCCACAGCATCTACGAAGCCCGCCGCATGGGCGAAGTCGCTCGCGAGATGAAGGTCGCCACGCAGATGGGCAACCAAGGCACCGCCAACCGCGGTTTGCGTCAGGCCGCCGCCGTCGTGAAGGCCGGCACGCTGGGTAACGTCAAGGAAGTACACGTCTGGACGAATCGTCCCATCTGGCCGCAAGGCGCGGGTCGTCCGCCCGAGACCGAAGTGCCCAAGCATGTGCACTGGGACCTGTGGATCGGCCCGGCCGCCTATCGCTCGTACGCCAACGGCTATCACCCGTTCGCCTGGCGCGGTTACTGGGACTTCGGCACCGGCGCCCTGGGCGACATGGCCTGCCATACGATGAATATGCCGTACATGGCGCTCGACCTGCAGCACCCGATCTCGGTCGAGGCGCAGACCTCGGGCCACAACAAGGAAACCTATCCGGCCTGGTCGATCATCAAGTACGAGTTCCCGGCCACGGAGAAGCGCGGGCCCGTAACCTTCACCTGGTACGACGGCAAGAAGCTGCCCCCCGCCGAGTTGCTGCAAAGCGTCAAGTGGCCGAAGGAGGCCATCAAGGACGGCCCCAAGGGGGACAAGGCCGAGACGTTCGAGACCGCGATCTCGGGCGCGCTGTTGATTGGCGACAAGGCTTCGATGTACTCGCCGGGCGATTACGCCGACAAGTACTACCTGCCCGAAGGCATGGAGAAGCCGAAAATCGAAGTCGAAACGATGAACCACTTCGCCGAGTATGCCCGCGCCATCAAGGAAGGCATCCCGGCGACGTCCAACTTCCCGAACTACTCCGGTCCGCTCACCGAGATCGTGCTGTTGGGCAACCTGGCCGTGTGGAGCGGCAACAAGGTTCTCTGGGACGCCAAGGAACTGAAGGCCAAGGGCGCCCCCGAGCTCGACAGCATGATCCGTCCGACCTACCGCGAAGGCTACACCCTGTAAGGGGCGCGAGTATCGGTCGTACGAATTCCGTCAACTGATTTTAAACGCGAATGCGGGCTGCCAGGGTTGGCGCAAGAACCTCCCTGGCAGCCTCGCTCGCTTTTGACGTGGTCCTTTTCCCCGGCAGCCTGGACTGCTTAAACACGTATTTCATTTTTCGCGAGATTTCCTCCGTGACACGATTGCCGATCCTGCGTGCCGTGCTGTTCTCGTTAGCCGTGAGCGCTTTCTCTTTCGCGCATGTCGCGACCGCGGACGACGCGGCCGTCGCTAAGACGCTCGATGGTTTGGGCGCGCTGGTCAAGTTGAACGACGCCAAGCAAATCACCAGCGTGAATTTCGGCGAGCATCCCGTGACCGACGCCGACCTGGCACTGATCACGCCGTTGACGGAACTCGAGCAATTGATGGTCACAGGGCCCGGCGTGGGCGACGCGCAGATTTCGACCATCGCTAAGATCGCCAAGCTCAAGGATCTGTCGTTGGAGAACACCAGCGTCTCGGACGATGGCCTGTCTCGTTTGGCGCCGCTCAAGAATCTGAAGTCCTTGAACCTGCGGCGCTGTTCGCAGGTCACGAATGCCGGGCTGGGCAACCTTGCCAAGCTGCCGCAGCTCGAGCAGTTACACTTGCTGTACACGAATACCGCCGACGACGGCCTGGCCCGGCTGGCGCCGCTGCAAAAGCTGCGCGTGCTCGACTTGCGCGGCTGCGTCGGCGTGACCGATGCCGGCATGGCGCACCTCGTGGCGCTCAAAAACCTGGAACGTTTGAAACTGCGCAACCCGGGGGTCACCGACGCGGGGCTCAAATCGATCGGCAAGCTCGCCAAGCTCAAGGGGCTGTGGCTCGAAGACACCGTCGTCAGTGACGATGGATTGGCTGATCTCGAGCCGCTCACCGCGCTCGATGAGCTTTATCTGCTGCGCACGAAAGTGGGCGACCCTGGCCTTGTACACCTCAAAGGGCTCAAACAGCTCAAGCGGCTGGAAGTGCGCGACACGGCCGTCAAAGGCCCAGGCCTGGCGTCGATCGAAGGCTTGAAAAAGATGAAGGTGCTCGACTTTGCCGAAACCGCGCTTACGGACGAGGGCCTCAAGCACATCGCCGCGCTCCCAGAGCTCGAACGGCTCGACCTCTGGTCGACGCGCGTCACGGACGACGGGCTCAAGAACATCGCTGGACTGAAAAACCTGCAGTATCTGAATTTCGACTCGACCTCGATCACCGACGCCGGGTTGACTCACGTCTCCGGACTCACGAATCTCAATTCGCTCGGCCTGGCCAGCACGAACGTGACGGACGAGGGGCTCAAAAAGCTGCACGGTCTGAAGAAGCTCAAGCAACTCGACCTGCAGTTCACGCAAGTCACCGAAGACGGAATCGACGCGCTGAAGCAAGCCGTGCCCGGCGTGAAGGTCACCTTTTAGAGCCGTCGGCACGCAGCCACCAAGGACGAAACGGCCGTGAGAATCGCCGTTCTCAGCGATATTCGTGGCTTTCTCGCCCCGCTTAACTCGGCGCTCGATGACATTCGATCACAGAATGTCGATCAAATTGTCTGCCTCGGCGACATCGTCGGCGTAGGTCCCGATTCGACGTCCTGCATTGATCGCTTAAGATCAGCGGACCCGATGGCCTGCATCACTGGAGACTGGGAACAATACGTTCTGCAGCAGCTCGCCACGGACGAACTCCATGTGAAGTCGCGGGCCGCCGTTGAGGTTGTTCGTAGTCGGCTGCTCTTCCCCTCGGGAGACGAGGCGGGTTCCAGCCGTTTGGACTTCCTTGCCTCGCTGCCGACCAGCCTGTCGATAGGAGACGTTCTCTTCGTTCACGGCTCGCCGCGACAGACCGATGAGTACATCTTCCCCGAGGATGCTTATAACACCCGCAAGCTTGAAAAGCTCTTCGCGGGCTTTCCAAAAATCTGCGTGCATGGGCAAGCCCCGATTCGCAGCGTCATCTACGAAGACGGCGAGCATTTCGAGGTGAAAGGGCCCGAGCGCCATCAGCTACGACCAAACGTGAAGGTACTCGTCGGTGTTGGCAGCGTTACCCTGGCAGCCGCACAGGGGAACAGCCTTGGCTATGCGATTGTGGAAGATGACGCCGTGGAGTTTCGGTAGGTCGGGCCGATTCGACATTGCCTACCGCAACAGCCTCTCCTTGGCCCCGAAGGGGCCTAGTCGTGTAGCCGTGGGCGCAAGCCCACGGTACTAATTCGCAATGAGATTCGTCGTAAGCCCTGAAGGGGCGACATACGACAAACCTGAAATCGATGTCGCCCCTCCGGGGCTTGCAGGGCGCTACGAGACGTTTACCCGTGGGCTTGCGCCCACGGCTACACGATTTCGCCCCTGCGGGGCTCCCCGCCGTCGCGATGTTCGGCTATCGAGCCGTGGCGTCTTGGGCCGTCGATAGGCCAAGAAGTACCTACTCGTCGTCCGCTGCCTTCTTCGCCTTGCTCGTTTTCTTCTTGGCGGACTTTTTCGCCGGCTTCGCACTCGCGCTGCCGGCCGGCTTCTTCTTTGCCGCGCGGAGTTTCTGCCGATCCGACGGCCCCGCTTCGGCCCGCGCCGCCAAGAGGGCGAGCGCCTGTTCGAGCGTTACTTCTTCGATCGGTTGCTGCTTCGGCACCGAGGCGTTCGTGACGCCGTCGGCCACGTAGGGGCCGTAACGCCCTTCGAGCAGCTTCACCTCTTGTTTCGTGACCGGCGAAGTGCCCAGCACCTTCAGAGGTTCCTTGGCGGCGCCAAAGCCCCGACGCTGCTTTTTCGGCTGGTTCAACAGCTCCACAGCTTGCTCGAAGGTCACGTCCAACGGCGAGATATCCGGCGGCAGGCTGCGCGTCTCTTCGCCTGATTTGACATACGGTCCAAAGCGCCCGTTATAGGCCGTGATCTTCTGCCCCGTCGTAGGATGGTTGCCCAGATCGCGCGGGATCGACAGTAGCTTGAGAGCGACGTCGATCGTGACGTCCTCGGGCTTCATCCCCTTGAGCAGCGACGCGTTCTTCGGCTTCTCCTCGTCGTCGGGAACGCCCATCTGCACGTAAGGACCGAAACGGCCGGTCTTGATGAAGATCGGCTTGTTCGTTTCCGGGTCGTAGCCGAGCGGCTTTTCCCCTTCGGCGGCCTGGTCGAGCAGTTGCAACGCGGCCTCGATGGTCATTTCATCGGGGGACACTGTCTCGGGAATGCTGGCCCGCCGCTCCCCTTGCTCCAGGAACGGACCATACCGCCCGACGCGCACGAAAATCTGTTCCCCGCCGTCGGGCTGCCCCAGGTAGATGCGGCTGATGTCGCGAGCGTCGATCTCGTCGACCTTATTCTCGAGCTGCTTCTTGAGCCCGGACTGCCCGTTGCCGAAGTAGAAATCCTTCAAGTAATCGGTGTATTTGCGCTCACCCCGGCTGATGGCGTCCAGGTCGTCTTCCATCTGCGCGGTGAAGCGATAGTCGACCAGCGCCGGCAGATGCTCGGAGAGCAATTGCGAAACCGAAAACGCCACCCACGTCGGCACCAGGGCGTTGCCGCGCTTCACGACATACTCGCGGGCGAGAATCGTTTCGATGATCACGGCGTACGTGCTCGGCCGGCCGATTCCCAACTCCTCGAGCGCTTTGGTCAATGTGGCTTCATTGTAGCGCGCCGGCGGTTGCGTGTTGTGCTCCTTTGTCTCGAGCTCGCGGCACGACAAGACTTCGCCGACGGCCACATCCGGCAGGATGGTCTCCTTGTCGGCCAGCTCGGCGGCCGGATCGTCAGCCCCCTCGACATAGGCTCGCAGGTAGCCGGGGAAGTCGATCGTCTTACCGCCGACCTGAAACGTTGCGTCGGCACCTTCGATCGTGATCGAAATCCGGCGGCCGCGGGCATCGGCCATTTGACTGGCCACGGTGCGCTTCCAGATCAGGTCGTAGATCTTGAATTCGTCGGCCGACAGCGTGTTGCGCAGCGACTCGGGAAACGCAAACGGATGCCCGGCCGGGCGAATCGCTTCGTGCGCTTCTTGCGCGTTCTTCACCTTTGTGCGATATTCGCGGGCGGCGGCGGGCAGAAATTCTTTGCCGTACTGCGACGAGACAAGCTCGCGCGCCGCCTCGATGGCGACCGTGGCGAGGTTGGTCGAGTCGGTACGCATGTAAGTAATGTGGCCATTCTCGTACAGGCTCTGCGCCACCTGCATTGTGCGTCGGGCCGTGTACCCTAGTTTGCGGTTCGCTTCTTGCTGCAAGGTGCTGGTCGTAAACGGTGGATACGGCTTGCTCGTGTACGGCTTGTCGTCGACCGACGTAACGCGGAATTCGGCCGGCTTCAACTTCGTAGCCAGGTCGATGGCCTGCTGCTCGTTGAGGATCAGCAGGTTGTCGTCCTTGGGCTTACCCGTCGCCGGGTCGAAATCCTTGGCGGCCGGCACGCGCCGTTTCTGGTAGCTCTGCAATCCGGCTTGCAGCGTCTGGCCCGTCGTCTTGGCGAACAAGCCCAGCAGGTCCCAATATCGGGCCGAGACGAAACGCATGCGCTCGCGTTCACGCTCGACGATCAGGCGCACCGCCACGCTTTGCACCCGGCCGGCCGACAGCCTTGGTCGCACCTTGCGCCACAATAGCGGCGAAACCTCGTACCCGTAGAGCCGATCGACAATGCGGCGCGTTTCCTGCGCCTTGACCAGATCGTCGTCGATCTCGCGCGGGTGCTCGAGCGCCTCGTGGATCGCCTCGGACGTGATTTCATGAAACACCAACCGGCGAACGGGCACCTTGGGCTTCAACAGCTCGCGCAGATGCCAACTGATCGCTTCGCCTTCGCGGTCTTCGTCCGTCGCCAGATACAACTGGTCGGCATCCTTCAGCAGTCCCTTCAGCTTGCGAACTTGCTGCGTCTTGCCCGGCGGGATGATATAGACCGGGTCGAAATCCTTGTTGACGTTGACGCCCAGGTAGGCCCAGTCTTCGTTCTTGTACTCGGCGGGAATCTGCTTGGCGCCCTGCGGCAAATCGCGCACGTGCCCGATGCTGGCCTCGATCACATAGCCGGGCCCGAGAAACTTGCTGATCGTTCGCGCCTTGGCGGGCGATTCGACGATCACCAGTGCTTGTCCGTTAGAAGCCGATTTACGCGCCATAGGGTCGTTCGATGCTGTCGGAGAAGAGAATCTGCGGGGTGCTCGTTTGGATCTTCGGCCTGGCTGCAACCGGCAGACTGGGTATTCGCGCCCGCGGTTGCATCTGCTTGCGACCTTGTTACCGAGGCAACTCGGCCAACTTTTGTATGTAACGGCCAACGTCCCCTACGGGCATGACCACTTTATCTTCGCGCCGGCGCAATCCGAGGCAGCCGTGTCCGTTGGAGGTGTGCCGAGTCGACGTGACTCCTGTTTGGCATTGCGTTTACGTCGATTCCCCCTACAATCGGGACCATCGCAATTTGTGGGCCAAGACGCCCACTCCTTAACCTTTCGATTACCCGGCTGTCAAGGCTTGTTGTCGGCCGCGCTGCCGTGGTTTGCAAGGATATTTCGCATGGCTAGCCCCTTTGCACTCTTCCGTAAGCACGAGCGTTGGATGATGGCCATCCTGGGCGTCATGGCCATGGTGGCCTTCGTGTTCCTGGGCCCTCTTCTCGATTTTCGCGGCATGCGCGGCAGCGCGCAGGACCCGGTCGTCGCCGAGACCAAACTGTACGGCGACATCCATGAATCGGACCTGGGGCGGATGCTCATGGCCCGCAACCTGGTCAACCGGTTCGCGCAACAAACGTTCGCGATGCTATACGGCTTTTCGCCGCCGGGATATTTCGGACCGGAGACCGAAGCGGGCGTCGTCGACACCATGCTCATGGCTCGCAAAGCCGAGCAAATCGGCATGCGCGTGACCGACGACGAGATCACGCGCTTTCTGCAGACGATTAGCGAAAACCGTCTGACGGGCGAACAGTTTTCCGACATTCTCGCCGGTATCAGCGGCCGCCGCGGTGGTATCAGCCGCCGGCAGCTCTACGACGCGCTGCGCACCGAGCTCATGGCACAACGCTTTGCCGCGGGGTTCAGAAGCAGTCAACAAGTTACCCCCGCCGAGCGCTGGGAAGCCTATCAGAAACTGAATAGCCGCGCGACGATCCAAGCCATTCCCGTGGCCGTCGCCGACTTCATCGACAAGGTTGCCGAGCCCGACAACACAGCCGTGCAGACTCTGTACGAGAACTACAAGCAATTCGAGCCGACGCCCGGCGCGCCGGTCCCCGGCTTCAAGATTCCGGCCAAGATCGTGCTGCAATATTTCGTGGCCAGCTACGAGCAATTCGAAGATCCCGCCGCCGTCACGCAGGAAGAAATCGTCAGCGAGTACGAAAAGAATAAAGACACCCGCTATCTGTACTCCGGCGAATTGAATTCTGGGAACGGCGCCGCCGGCGCTGGTGAGCCCAGTGCCCAAGAAGGCGCCAAGCCAGAGGGCGAGAGCTCCGACGCGACGCCGCCGGGCGAAAAGTCCAGCGACGAAAAACCGGCCGACGAGAAAGCCGATGGCGACCAGGCTGCGACGCCGCCTGCGGAAGAAAAGCCCGCTGACGACAAGCCCTCAGACAAAAAGCCGGCCGCGGATGCGCCGCCGCAAAGCAGCAACCGCACCGGGCTCGACGGTACGGAACTGGCCCTGGCCACCTTCGCCCAGGATGAGCAACCGGCCGCGGCTCCGTCGGAGGCAGCCGCAGAGAAGCCCACCGAGGAAAAGCCAGCAGCGGAAGCAGCGCCTGCGGAAAAGCCAGCGGAGGGTGCCGCCACCCCGGCCGCTTCCGAAGAAAAGCGGGCCGAAACGCCTGCCGCCGGCGAGAACTCGGACGTCAAGGCGGACGCCGCCTCAACAGAACCGGCGCGTCCCAAGTACGACCCGCTCGAGAAAGTCGAACCGGCGATTCGCTCCGAGCTGGCGCGCCGCAAGGCCATGGAAAAGATGTCGATGGTCCTCAATCAGCTTCGCGAACAGAAGTTGGTGAAATACGGCAACGAGCGGACGCGCTGGGAAGTGAAGCACGAAAAAGATCGCACGCTGCAGCCGCCGAAGCCGCTGGACTTCGATGCCTTGGCCGCAGAGAACCATCTGACGACGCAGACCACGAAGCCGCTTTCGGCCTACGAATTGAGCCAGGTCGAAGGTATCGGCGAATCGTTCGTCGGCGAGCGATCGCTCGTGCAATATGCCTTCGGTCCCTTGCAGCTCTATCAACCCGTGATCAGCGGGGATGCGGCGGGCAACCTGTACCTGGTGTGGAAGACCGAGCAGACCGAGGCGCGGGTTCCCGAGCTCAGCGAGATCAAGGACGAAGTCGTGCGAGCCGCCAAGATGATCGAGGCCCGCAAGCCGGCCCTGGAACGGGCGCAGGCCTTGGCGGGAACGGCGAGCAAGGACAAGATTCCGTTGGCTGAGCTGGCCACGCGCGACGTGTTGCCGCTCGTCAAGCCAGAGCCTTTCTCCTGGCTGACGTACGGCACGACGCCGAATATCAACAATCGGATGCCGCCGCGGTTGAGCACCGTGCAGGACGTCGAGGACGCCGGAACCGATTTCATGCAGGCCGTCTTCAGCCAACAGCCCGAGGGCCTGACGACGGCGTTCAACAACCCGCAAACCATCGTGTACGCCATCCAGGTCACGGAATTCGATCCCAGCCTGGAAGTGCTGCGGCGCACCTTCCTGGCCGACGATTTCCGCTCCTATGCGCAGGTCATCGAGCCGCAGCGCAATGACCAACTGCTGGGCTTCAATCGGTCGATCGAGCAAGAGGCGGGCCTGAGATGGGTGCGCGAGCCCGACGCGCGCCGTGGCCGCGGCGGAGAATTCGGCGACGAAGGCGGCACCGGCGACTAGCGCCTGTCGAATCCTCGGACGCGGGCAACGCTCGGTCACCGTGCTCACGCTCGCGCGAGCATGTGGTCCGCCCCAAGGGCGAAGGCGCGGTCTGTTCTCCTTTGGCATGGCCACGGAAAGCGTGACCGTGGCACCAAGCAACCCACCGCCGCTCCGTGTTCGGCCCGGAGCGGCGCAGCTCTCCGACACGTGCGATCTATCGCCGTGGCTTCAGCACCGTCAGGGCCAAGGGGGGCAGCGCGAGCTGGATCGACGCCGGACGGCCGTGGCTCGACAGCTCTTCGGCCATGATGCCCGGGCCATTCCCCAGGTTGCTGCCGCTGTAGTACATCGAGTCGCTATTGAAGATCTCTTCGTACCAGCACAGCTCGGGCACACCCAGGCGATGCTGCAAGCGCGGCGTCGGCGTGAAGTTGCAGGCGATCACCAGGAAATCGTTCGGATCCTTGGCACGCCGGACGTAGCCCAAAATGCTTTCGTCGCAGTTGTGGCAGTCGATCCATTCGAAGCCCGTGTGTTCGAAATCGACTTCGAACAAAGCCGGCTCGCGGCGGTACATCTGGTTGATGTCGCGCACCATGCGTTGCACGCCCTGGTGCGACTCCCACTGCAACAGGTCCCATTGCAGGCTGGTGTCGTAGTTCCACTCGTTCCACTGGCCGAACTCGTCCCCCATGAACAAGAGCTTCTTGCCGGGGTGGGTCCACATGTACGAGTACAAGAGCCGCATGTTGGCGAATTTCTGCCACAGGTCGCCCGGCATCTGATCCAGGATCGACCCCTTGCCGTGCACCACTTCGTCGTGCGACAGCGGCAGCACGAAGTTCTCGTGGAACGCGTAGATCAGGCTGAACGTCAGCTCATCGTGGTGATACTTGCGGTGGATCGGGTCATGACGAAAATATCGCGTCGTGTCGTTCATCCAGCCCATGTTCCATTTCAGGCTGAAGCCTAATCCGCCGACGTACGTGGGTCGCGACACGCCGGGCCAGGCCGTCGATTCTTCGGCGATCGTCAGCGTGCCTGGATACTGAGAGTGCGTTTGCACGTTCAGTTCCTTGAGCAGGTCGATCGCCTCGAGGTTCTCGCGGCCGCCGAACTGATTAGGAATCCATTGGCCGGGCTCGCGGCTGTAGTCCAGGTAGATCATCGATGCCACGGCATCGACGCGCAGCCCATCGATGTGATACTTGTCGAGCCAGAACAGGGCGTTGGACAGCAGGAAGTTGCGGACTTCGTGCCGGCCGTAGTTGAAGATCAGCGTGCCCCAGTCCTTGTGCTCGCCCTTGCGGGGATCGGCATGCTCATAGAGCGCCGTGCCGTCAAAGCGGGCCAGGCCGTGCCCGTCGCGCGGGAAGTGCGCGGGCACCCAGTCCAGGATCACGCCCAGGCCGCTTTGATGGCAGTGATCGACGAAATACATGAAATCTTCGGGCGTGCCGTACCGGCTCGTCGGCGCGAAATAGCCGACCGTCTGATATCCCCAGCTTCCCGAGAAGGGATGTTCGGCGACCGGCAGCAGCTCCAGATGCGTGAAGCCCATTTCCTTGGCGTAGTCGACCAGGTCGTGGGCCAACTCGCGGTAGGTCATCCAGCGATGATGGTCATCGCCTGGCCGGCGCCAGCTTCCCAGGTGGACTTCATAGAACGAGAGGGGAGCATCGAACTTGTTGATGTCCTGGCGGCGGGTCATCCAATCGCGGTCGGCCCACTGGTACCGGTCCAAGCTCACGACCTTCGACGCGGTGCGCGGCGGCAGTTCGGCGGCAAAACCGTAGGGGTCCGATTTCTCGAACACTTCGCCGCCGTGCTTGACGCGATATTTGTACAGCGTCCCTTCGCCCAGGCCGGGCACGAACAATTCCCAGAAGCCGCTGGGAATGTGCTTCCGCATGGGATGCCGGCGGCCGTCCCAATTGTTGAAGTCGCCAATGACGCTGACGCTGGTGGCGTTTGGCGCCCAGACGGCGAAATTCACGCCCTGCACGCCGTCGACCGTGCGCAGCTGTGCGCCCAGTCGGTCGTAGCTGCGCCAGTGCGTTCCCTCGCTCAGCAGGTACAGGTCGTACTCCGTCAGGACGTTAGGAAACGCGTACGGATCGTGCATGCTCGTGCGGTTGCCGCTTTCGTCGGTCGTTTGCAGTAGATACTTGTTGGCCGAACCGTTCGCCGGCAATGGACAGATCGCTTCGAACAAGCCGGCCGGGTGGATGCGGCGCATCGGCTGCGGCACACCCGGCGCCTGCGCCGGGTCGACCACCCACGCCTGGGCCGAGTGAGGCAGATACGCCCGCACCGCCAACGCCTGCCGCCCCTGATCTTCGACCACGTGGGGGCCGAGCAGTCCGAAGGGGTTCTCGTCTCGTTCCTCGATCAGCCGCCCCACATGGTCCAGAGCAATCGTCGTACGCACGCTTCCGTACCTCCATGTTCGGTCCCAGCCGTCGCCCCGCTGGCACCGTTCGATTGTGGTTTTTCGCAGGTTGTTCGTCTAGCCGCCGGCCCGCGCGGACAGGCCGGATTGAGCAATTGCCGCAGCCTGGCTATTTGATCCAAGGGCAAGGTAGCAAAGAAGTTCCGAGCTGTGCGGCCGACAGCCACCAGCGCTCCAGTCGCTCGGCCAGCGACATGCGGATTCGCAGCCACACAGCCCGTGCGACGGCTCGCCACCGCTCGGCCGTGAGCGGGCCGTCAGCCGCCAGGGCTTCGCCGATCGTCGGTGCGGCTGTCGCCGCTTCGTCGGTATGCGCACGATCGATGCGCCAGGCCGTGCCCTGAATGCGGTGAATCTTGAGCGCGCGATCCAAGCGCTGCCACAGGTCCCGGTTCTTCACCGGCACCATTTCGCCGAAGTGTTCCCACTTCCAGCCGTTACGCCCCCATTCGGGCAAGCCGTAATTAATGCCGCGCTTCACGTACCGGCTGGGAGTCACCAGCGTAACGCGCGACGGCTGGTCGAGCGCTTCGAGTCCGCGCACGACGGCAAGCAGTTCCAGCCGCTCGCCGTGAGCATCGGGCTCGGCGTCGGCGGCCCTTAACGTGGCCGATCCATCAGCCGCTTTCAGGACGAAACTCCATTCGTCCCGTTGATTCCCCCTGTTCGCCTGAGAGAACAGGAAGAAATGCGGCGTCGGAATGTTCATAAAGAGGCATTCACCGTTTGCGAGTGTCCAGGGGGCAGGCGATCGGACCGGCGGACCGAAAGCAGGCATGGCAACCGGCTCAGCCATCGCCCGTCTGGGTGACAGAAGGGATCGACGGCCTGTGGCCTGGGCCTTGATTGTTTTGCCTTATCGACAATTCTGCCGCATGTTCCGCAGCTTTACTTGCCGACTTCGCAAGTTTCTCTCGCAGTACGGACGTCACTCGCCGGGGAAACAAGCTCCATCGACCGATCACGGCAAGACGCGTAACCCCACCACCGTATTGAGTTTCAACATGGCGCGCCGGTGGCGAACCAGGGCATCGCGGTACTGCCGGACCAGGTCCTGATAGTCACGCTGCGCAATCAAATAGGCGTAGACGTCCTCGTTTTCCTTTTCCGAGGCCTTCAGGCTGTGGTCGCGTACCTCGCGCGCCGCGGGCAGCAGCCGCTTTTCGATCCGCTCGATCATTTGCCGAGAAATCTCGTATTCCTCACGGGCATCCTCCACCTCGGCCCATACCCGCCGCTCGATCGCCTGCAGCTCCAGCCGGCTCTGATCGACGTTAACCGCGGCACGGCGGATATTGCCCTGGTTTCGGTCATAAATCGGCGCCGTAACCGTGGCTCCCAAGGCCCAGGAGCGCGAGCTGGGGAGGTTAAACGGTGCATTATCCTGGTACGTGTAAGGTTGATACAGGACGTACACGTCCGAGAAGCGGTTGGCCTTGGCCAATTTCACGTCGGCCAGCGACCGGCAAACATTCAGACGATACACCGCGACGTCGGGTCGCGCGGCCAATGCCGTTTGTGCGAGCTCTTCAGTCGGTGGTGGCGGAGGCACCAGGTCGCGCAGCGAGCCGCGCAGCTCGAGCGTTTGTGATGCCTCGCGCGGCATGCTGAGAATCGTGGCCAGGGTTCGCTTGGCGCTGGCCAGGTTTCCTTCGGCGTCGAGCTTTACCAATTCGAGCGCGTCGCGATGTATTTCGATGTGGTCGGCCTGTAGCTTCTCGTCCTCGGTGTCGTTCCCCTTCTTTCCTTGCGTCGTGATCGCCTGCTCGACGCCCGCGATGCCCGCCTCGGCAAAGCGCAAGGTCTCCCGCGCCGACAGCGCGTCGATGTAGGCGGTGTACAGCGTGTCCAACTCCTGCCGGACGAAGTCCTGGTATTGTGCCTCGGTCGCGCGCCGGGCTTGTGCCGCCACCTCCATCCGCGCGAGCCGCTTGCCCGAAAGGTCGAGCGGATACGTGATGTTGATGTCGTACTGGGTCGGCCCGCCCGGGTTACTGGTCGCGCTGTAGCGACGGTAGGGAATGAGCTGGCCATCGGCGAACACGAACGGATTGACGCGCAGCGACGCGGTCAGCTCGTCCGCCCGGGCTTGCGGAATCTCGAGCTGCTTGGCGCGTAGTGACAGGCTGTTGTATGTCAGCTGCTCAATCGCCTGATCGAGCGTCAGCCCATCGAGCGGCCCTTCGTCCTCGGGCGTTAGAGGAGCATCCAGGGCAAATGGCATGGCCCCCATGCCGGGCGACGTGCGACGTCCACCGGGCAGCCCAAAGCTCGGCGTGCTGGGCGCACGACGCATGCCCGGCCTCCCGGGTTGAATGCGGGGATGGCCGGGCCGGCCGCCGATGATGCCCCCCTGGTCCTGGTAGCTCGCGGCCGAGACACCAAGCCCAGGACCAACACCCCCGGGCGCAGAGAGATCCTGCGCGCCAGCCGGCGCGGCTAGTAGCAGCACGACAGCGATCCCCCTCATCACGCGCATGTTGTGCAAATTGCTGGTGTCAGCCCCGACTTGCGCGGCATCGCGCGCAGCTGCTCAACTTGGAAAGATCGGCTGTGTTTGCCACGTTTAATGATGGAATCGGTCGCGAGGAAACGATGCGTGCCAGCAGCGTCAGCATCCCCCGTCGGCTTCTCGCATCGGGAGAGCCCTGTCGCGGACCGGCCGCCCGTGGTTTTGAAAATGCCAAAAAGGCGCGCGACATCGTTAGGCGGCTGGTTGTGGCTCAGCCCCGAGCGTCCTTTGGCGTCGGGGATCGGACCATTCGCGATCGAGCGGGAAAGCTCTCTTGCGTCATTGCGGTCGATCGGAGAGAACGTGGCGGCATTTTCCCGCCCTGGGACGTCGCTTCAGTGCGGGTTGCCGGCTCGAGGGGCACTCATTCGGACTCTTGTCATGCGTACCACCGAAACGACAATTCCCTGCGCCGCCGAGCCCTCACACGTCTTTCGTGCCGCCGGCCGCTGGCTCGCGCAAGCCGCGATCATGGCCTTCGTCTTGAGCACTTCGACTGGCTTGGCCGCCAATCCACTACGGGCTGAGGAACAGCCCGCGGAACTGGCGACCTCTACCAACGTGCCTCCCGCCGAAGCCGTCGCCGTGATGCCAGCCGCCGCAACGCCGGTGACGCACGAGTCTGACGCCGACCTGAAGCTGCCGCCGTCGCATCCCACGCGAGTCGAGATCGACATCGAGATCGTCGAGATTTCACAAATCCAGGACCACGATCAGAAGTTCGACGTCGAATTCAATGCCTACTTCGTTTGGAACGATCCGCGACTGGCCTTCGACGCGCGTGAAGCCGGCGTTCACAAGAAGACCGTCCCGGCCGACGAGCTGTGGACGCCCGATCCGCTCTTGGTCGACGAACTGGACGTTGACGAGCGCGGCGGCACCACCGCGCACGTGCAGCCGGACGGAACGGTCTACCTGAACCGCTATTATCGCGGCACGATCACGGGCAGCTTCGACCTGCACGAGTTCCCGATGGACCGACACGACCTGGAGATCGCGCTCGAGGCCACGGACTACGAGGCCGAAGAGGTCGTGTTTGCCGCGGGCGAGGTGCGTGCGAAGAACCCTGCCCATGTCGTGCCGCACGGCTGGGAATTGATCGACATGGAGTCGAGCGCGGGCGAATCGAATTACGCGCGCACGAATGAGACGTTTTCGCTCTTCCGCACCACGATCCGCGTCACGCGCGACCCGCATTTCTATTTGTGGTCGATCGTGCTGCCGCTTTTGCCGATCATGGCCACGGCGTGGAGCGTCTTCTGGATGGATCCGAAGGAATTCAGCTCGCAAGTCGGTGTCGGCATTACGGCCATGCTCACCGTGGTGGCGTATCGCATCACGATCGATTCCAGCTTGCCGCCGCTGACGTACATGACGCGAATGGATTACTTTTTGATCATCTGCCAGACGTTCGTATTCCTGGCCTTCGTGGCGTCGGTTTCGATTCACGTGTTGTACGCCCTTGACGTACCGCACATGCGGGCGCGCGCCGCGCGGCTCACCGAGCTGTCGCGCTGGCTGCCCCCGTTGGTGCTGACCGTGGTGAGCATTCTGCTCGCCGCTTTGCCGGTTCGTTACGGAACCTACGTCATCATGGCGCCGGCAGTGCTCGCGGCGATCTGGCTGCGAAAACCACTTCTGCACTTGCCGCGGACCCTCAAAACCCTGGTGCGGCCCGAGTTGCTCTTGGAAGTGCCCGAGCCACGACCCGCCGAGTCGCCCACACCTCACGGTCAGTTTGGCAAGCGGGGCAAAGAAGCCGACGTACGGAGCGGCGAACGACGCAGCGCCTGATCGCTGGGCCCCTGTCCTGCTGCGGCAAATCACATGGCCGCGCGGTCATTTGCGCGCCATTTCGCCGCGACCGTCCTCCCTCCTTACGAAAAGAAAAGTCGATACTTTCGCGCGCCCACCGGGTTTACCTGTATATGGGGGCCGCAGCGAACGCGGCTGACTATTGCAGGGGGTCAGGTACAGGATCAGGGAGCCTCTTCATGTCACGGTACGCGTTAATTTGGGGCACGTTTTGCTGCGCGCTCGCGCCAGCTTTGGTTCATGCTCAAGCGGAGCAAGCAGCAACGTCGACCGAGCCGGTCTCGGCGGTCGCCATAGAACCATCGGTCGCCGAGCAGCCAGCAGTGACACAAGTCGCGTTGGCTGACGAAAAGCCGGCAGCCGCATCGGAAGAATCGGCAGGGCGCGAGCGCGGCCGCGGCCGACCCCATTTCAGCCCCGAGCAGCGCCGGCAGTGGTGGGAGCAATTCGCCCGGGCACATGCAGCCTCGCATAAAAGGGATGGTGCCGCGTCGGACGAGAAGAAGGACAAGCAATCCTCCGACGAAGGCAAACAAGGTCACGCCGATCGCGAACATCGACACGGCCATCACGGCTCACACGCCGGCCACGGTTCCCATCGGCAACATGCCCATCGGCACCACGGGCAGCATGGACATCGGCACTTTGCCCATCATCACCGGCATCATGGCGGCCACGGTCATCACGGCCAGTACGCGCACCATCGGCACCATCACCGCCATCATGATTCTGCACACGGCCACGAATTCGCCCAAGGCGCCGGCCGCCACGGCGACCACAAGGGGCACTATGCTCATCATCGTCGGCATCGCGACGGCCACGGTGGTTCGCACTTTGCCCATCACCGGCATCACCGCGGTCATGGGTATCACGGCGACGGGGCTCACGGCGACCACGCCCATCACCAGTTCGCCCACCATCGCCATCACGGTCACCACGGGCATCACAGCCACCGCGGCCATGACCGCGACGCCGAACATCATGGTCAGCACGATGGACATCGTTTCGCGCATCATGGCCACCACCGTCACGGTGGAGAGCATCATGCCCGAGCGGAACATCACCAGTTCGGCCCTCACCAGTTCGGCCATCACGGCCAGCCCGGTCTCGGTCACAGCGAAGCGGGTGCACGCGGCCATGATCGACCGGGCGATCACGGCAATCGGTTTGCCAGCTTCCGGTTCCATGATGGTCCGCCGGGTGGGCCACACGGTGCTGGCCCTCACGCATTCGGCCCCGGCGGCCCGCATGGTCCTGGCGGCCAACAAGCCGGCCATCGTCCTCCTCCGCCGCCCGACGGTGGACGCATTGCAGATATCGAGCGGAAGCTGGATCACCTCTTCCGCCTCGTCTCGGAACTCCGGCAAGAGGTGAAGAAGCCGTAACGATCAGGAAACCCTGCCGCTGTGGTGTCGGCAGGGTGCTCTGAGCCTGCACTTTTGCGGGCGAATTTAGGACTGGCTGGGAACGGTCGAACGCAACAGCGACCGCCCCGGCCAGTTCTTTTTTTGCGCTTGGCCGTCGGCCTCTTGCCGTCGTCCAGAGACGACCGATTGGACCCAATAGTGTTCGGTTCAAGATTTGCTACGGGGGTTTCGCTGTGGCGTGATGTTTGGCGATAGCTTGCTCAAGTTCGTCGAGTGTGGCCCAGCCGCTGAGGTAGTGGCAGAGCATTTCGTAGAGTCGTTTGTTGGGTTTG
>DASZWQ010000084.1 GCA_035546535.1 Pirellulales bacterium
GATTCGCTGATCAATCACATGCTCGACACGGCTCGCCTGAACGTGGCGCCGCCGCGCGACGAAGCGGTCGACGTGGAAGTGGCCGACGTGCTGCGCAGTTGCGCCAAAACCGCCTGCATGCACTACCGACTGCCCGACGAAACGATCACGCTCGACTTGCAGCCCGCCCTGGTGCGCGCTCAGCCGATCGACGTGGAAATCGTGTTTCGCAACCTGATCGACAATGCGCTGAAGTATTCCGGTGACAAGCCGGAGGTCACGGTGCAATCGTGGGTGGCCGGCGGCGGCACCGTGGTCACGCGGATCATCGATAACGGGCCCGGCATTCCGATCAACTTGCGCCGCAAGATTTTCGGCCGCTTCTTTCGCATCGGCAGCGAGCTGGAGCGATCGAAGACCGGCACCGGCCTGGGACTGTTCATCGTCCGTACGCTGGTGAAACGCATGCACGGCAAAGTCCACGTGCGAGGTCGCGGATCCCAGCAAGGAAGCGTCTTCGAAGTCGAGCTGCCGGGCCGCGCCGTGGTTCCCCAACAATCCGCCGCATAAATCGCTTGCCCCCATACCGCTTTCCGCCATGGCCACCACGACCGACACCAAGCACATTCTGATCGTCGAGGACGAGCAGCACCTGGCGATCGGTATCAAGTACAACCTCGAGGCCGAGGGATATCGTGTGTCGCTCGCGCCCGATGGCCCCTCAGCCCTGAAGCTGGTCGAGCAGGACCCGGCAGCCATCGACCTGATCGTTCTCGACCTGATGCTGCCCGGCATGAGCGGCTACACGGTGTGCGAAAGCTTGCGCGAGCAGGGGAACGACGTGCCGATCCTGATGCTCAGCGCCCGCACGCTGACCGAGGACCGCATCCGCGGCATGGACGTCGGCGCCGACCAGTACCTGGAAAAGCCGTTCGATCTGGACGAGCTCTTGGCGATGGTCCGCAACCTGCTTTCGCGGCGGGCGCGCGCGCCCGGTCGCGCCACGTCGCAAAAGATCGGCAACGAGTTCGAGTTCGGCCGCGCCAAAATCAACTTCGACACGTTCAAGGTTACCGTCGACGGCAAGAGCCTGCGGCTGACCTCGATGGAGATGAAGCTCCTGCGCTACTTCATCGAAAACGAAGGCTCGGTTATTACCCGCGCGCAGTTGCTCGACGAGGTATGGGGGTTGTCCGCCAGTCCCACGACGCGCACCGTCGATAATTTCATTTCGCGCCTGCGCCGGTATTTCGAAATCGACCGCGATCACCCGCGCCATTTTTTGTCGGTGCGCGGAACGGGATATCGGTTCGTCTCGAAAGAAGAGCCGGATGAAGCCCCGGGATAATTTTACCCCTGGCCGCGCAACGTGCTGATCGGGCAAAAATCGCCCAAGCGACGCACCCAAGAAATGGCGCGGCGGTATTCATGCTTTTTACAGCATGCTCGGGGTGGGGTTGTAAGCGACGCTGGCTGGGTCCTCGTCGGTGAGCGCCTGCGACGAGTAACTCCAGGCGTCATAACTGGCCAGCGCGCTCCCCTGCTCGAACTTCGCATGCTCTCCGGCGTCGGAAAGGGTCGCCCACCGCACATAGGCCAATAGCTGCTGCTCCGAGCCGAACGTCGCCACCAGTTTCAGCGGCACGCGCGGCTTCGAGCCGTAGAGATAGTACATCAATCGCACCTGGACTTTTTTTGCGCGCCAAGACGCCGTTTTGCCCCGACTCCGTTACAGGCAGCGACCAATAACTTGACTTGCAAGCGGCGTGCCGCGCGCAGACGTAGATCAGACGCCGCTGGAGCGATTTCGCTCTAAGTTAAACCCTAGCTCGCATCCGTCGGTTTCGTGGGCTCAGCCGCCACTTTTTGGCGAAAAATCGGTCCGCAAGGCGTGAGCCCATCTCGGCCTGAGAATCTGTTTGCCTTGGGGCGGATTGTCATGGCACAATGACACTCACTCGATTTCCCCGGCGCGCCCCGAGACGCCCCCTGCCGCAATCAAGCCCATGCACGACTCCGACGTCCAGCTCATGCGCCGAGCCAACCTTGGTGACCGCGCGGCATTCGCCGAGATCGTGCGTCGCTACCAAGGGGCTTTGCGGCGCGTCGCCGAAAGCCGGCTGGGAACCGTCGAGGCCGCCGAAGACGTCGTGCAAGAGACCTTCTTCGCGGCCTACAAATCGCGCCACAGCTATGACGAACGCTTCGGCTTCCGCACCTGGTTGTGGACCATCCTGTTGAATCAATGCCGCCGCTACGCGGGCCGGCAGGCCCGCCACGCCCGCACGATTTCCATTGACCGTGGCGAGCCTAGCGAATCGTCGCAACGACGTTGCGAACCGACCGCTCCGGCCGATGCGGCGCTGGCCGGGCTCATGGCTCATGAGCGCCGCGAGGTTCTGGAGCGATTGCTGCTGCGTTTAAGCGCGGTGCAAGCCGACGCGCTGCGGTTGCGGTTTTTCGGCGGCCTGAAATTCCAGGAAATCGCCGACACCATGCAATGCAGCCTGTGTACCGCGAAAAACCGGGTTCGTTGGGGCCTGCTAAAACTGAGCGAGCTCGTCCACGAGGAGGCTGCTGCCTCCGAGCCGTCCGACGGTCGCCGGCAATCCGGATCATCGATGCTACCTCCACACGAGCTAACTCCCGACGGGCTACGTCTCGACAGGCGTCCCGATTCCTCCGATTCCATGAATTCCTAGAAACGATTTTCGACAATGACCTGCGACGACGTATTCGACATTCTGACGCGCGGTCCATTTCCTTCCGGCGCAGCCGACGACGACGACCAGGTCGAGCGCCATCTGGCGCGCTGCGCGGAATGCCGCCGCCTGGCCACGGCGTTGCGTCCGGCCGTCGAGCTGTTTCAGGAATCGATCGAGCCGGACGAGACGAGCGCGCTACCGGGCTATCGTGGCCGCGTTGCCTTGCCCGGCGCCGAGGATTTGCTGGAAACTTGTGAGGAACGATCGAACGACGAATCGCAAGGGCTATTTGCCGCCGGTTGGCGGCCGGCTTGGATTCGCGCCGACGCCGCGGCGCGGCGCTTTGGCGCGCGGCCTGCGCCCTCTTCCGCATTGAGGAACGTTCGGGGGGAACCGCCGGCGTCGTTTGGCCATTCGGCAACCACTGCGCGGACGAACCTCTTCAGGTTCGCGGCAGCCGTCATGCTAGGCGTGGCGGCGGCTGCCGGGGCGCGCTCTTGGATGCAGGATCAAGCGACGTCGGCGGGCATCCCGCCCTCGGGTCCCACGGAGCTCGTTGCCACCCACGACGGCCACGGGGAACCAGGCAAGCATGACCTGCGCTGGCTGGCCGGCCTGGCGTTGCCTGCAACCTGCCTACCCTCAGAGGCGAGAGCCGCTTTACGAGATTCGGCCCAGTACCGCCGCTTCGAAGGTATCCAGTTGGCCTCGGCCGACCATGCCGTTCGCCTGACCTGCTGCACCGACTGCCACAACGCGACGCGGGCGGGATTACTTCCCGGCGCCGGGGCAACGGTTCTCATGCAGGCCTGTGTGGCTTGCCACGATTAGCACCCGTTCGGACAGCCAATCTTCGGGGGGAAGCTGCCCTCTTTTCTCGCCGGGCCGTATCGCCTGCGCGGATTCTTCCGACGGGCCCAAAAGGTGCCTCGAAACAGGCAAAAATGCCTCCGGGACCAGCGGCTTTTTTGGTTTACAACTTCGCAAGCCATGGTCAAACTGGAACTTCGGTTGCCATGATGTTGACAATGGCGACCAGCGCCTACCCGCAGGCGCCCTTCGTGGCGCTGCGCGGACGGCACTCAAGTCGATGCGTGACATTTTTTCGCGGAGCCTAGCAATGATCTCCCGGTTTGCCGGCCTTTTGGCTTGTGCGTTCATGCTTTTGGCTGTTACGCGCGCCCAAGGGGATAGCGCAGCGCTGGACCAGCTTTACGGCGATGGCGTCCACAGTTACTTCTCAGGCGATTTCCTGGGCGCGCACCAGTCGCTCACCTCGGCGGCGTTGTCCGGCAGCAAAGACCCGCGCGTCTATTACTACCGCGGGCTGGCCTGCCTGCATTTGGGGCGTGAACCGGACGCGGTGCTGGATTTCCAACGGGGTGCGAAGCTCGAGAACAGCGAGAACGACCGCTTCTACGACATCAGCCGCGCCTTGGAGCGCATCCAGGGGCGCGAGCGCATGATGCTCGAGCGCTCGCGGTCGCAGGCTCGCTTGCTCGCCCAGCAAGAATTGCAACGTCGGCGGTACGAACGCTACGAGCGCATTCGCAAGGCCGAGCCCGACGTACTCATGAAGCCGGCTCCGGCCGCGGCCAAGAAGCGCCCTGCCGCCGCTCCCCCGGTAGTGGCCAACGACGATCCGTTCTCGGACGACGTGACAGGCGCCGAAGCACCCGCGCCTGACGCAGCGGAAGCAGCCGCGGAAAACGAAGCGGCGACCGAGATGCCCGCCGATGAGCCCGCCGCGGAAGAAGCTGCCGCGGACATGCCGGCCGACGAACCCGCTGCTGACATGCCCGCTGACGAACCGCCGCCGGATGCTCCGGCGGAGGAAGCGCCGGCGGACGAGCCCCCCGCGACGGCGCCGGCGGACGATCCCTTTGGCGATGAATCGCCGGCCGCGGCCCCGGCCGCTCCGCCAGCGCGTGCGGCAGCCCCCGCGACTGATCCGGCCGTCGCAGCCGCGGAGGCCGCCGCACAGCAAGCGATCAAGGAAGGCGAGGCCGAGGCGATCAACGAAGTCGCCGCCGAAGAGGCCGCCGCCGATCAAGATTTGCCCGGCGAGATGCCAGCCCGCAGTCGGTTGACGCCGAAGCCCACCCAACCTCCTTTGTCCGAGGCGATGCCCGGCGTCGAGGCGGGCGAAGCTCAACCTTCGGAAGCGCTACCTGGCGTCGAGCGCGGCGAGGCGCAACCTTCCGAGGCGCTGCCTGGCGTGGAGCGCGGCGAAGCGGAACCGGCGGAGGCCATGCCAGGCGAATCGGCCGGCGATGCTCTTTCCTCGGAAGCGATGCCGGGCGAAGAGGCGGGTGAACCGTTGCCGTCGGAAGAAATGGCTGATGCCCCGCCCGCCACGGAGGAACCCGCTGACTCGGCAGTTGCTGCGACACCGAACGATGATCCCTTCGGCAATGCGCCAGGCGCGGACGAGCCGGCTGCCGATGCGCCGGCTGTTGCGGAAGCGGCGCCTGCCGAATCGGACGCAGCGCCGGGTGATGATCCCTTTAACGCTGATCCGGCCGCGGATGACGCGCCGGCTGACGCGCCCGCCGATGCGATGGCCACCGACACGGACGAAGTCGCGCCGAGCGACGAACCCGCCGATGCCGTTGCGTCCGATACGGACGCGCCGGCGAGCGAACCGGCCGGCGACGACCCTTTCAACGCTCCGCCCGCCGAAGAAACGGCCGCCAGCGCGCCGCCTGACGCCGAACCGGACGCCGCAGACACGAACGATCCCTTTGCCGGTGATGAATCACCTGCCGCGCCTGCGGACGAGGCGACAGAAGCCCCTGCAATGGCTGCCGAGGATGCGACCGACGATCCCTTCAACGAGCCGGCAGCCGATGAGGCGATGAAGGACGAGCCGGCGACCGAAACAGCGACGGACGAAAACGCCAAGCCGGCGGACGATCCGTTCGCTGACGATGACGCAACGCCGGCCGCGCCGCCTGCTGCGAGCGATGGCCCGGAGATGCCAGCCGCCGACGCTGAGAAGCCGGCCGAAGAGGTCGCGACGGATGATCCGTTTGCTGAGCCCGCGCCGAAGGCTTCCGCGGCACCTCCGCCCGCAGCAACTCCCGCGGCAAGTGATCCTTTCGCCGAGCCGCTTCCCGCGCCTACGGAATCGGTGGCCGCGCCGGCCGGAAAGCCGGTGCTGACAGCAGGTGCCGGCGGCCAAGGGGCGAAACAGGTTCAGGGTCGTGGGCGTGCGGCCGCTGGCCGGCCCACCGCCAACCGCACGCCAGCCGGACCGCCGGTGATCAAGAATCCGTACGCGACGGGCCCTGCGAAACAGCCCGTTAAGCCGGGTAGCCAGCCTGCCGCAGGACAAGCAGTGCCACCGGCGGCCAAGCCGGCCGCACCGGCGAACACGACGGGTGAAGATCCCTTCAAATAAGGCGTCGGGACAGCGGCTTCTAGAAGTAATTCAGAAGATGGATCGCGTCGAGCTGTGCAGCGTCACCAACGCCTTCGAGATCCATGGTCGCGGACTGGTCCTAGTTCCCGATTTCTCGGTGCCCGACGGGTGGAAAGACCGCGAGGAGGTTGTCGTCCTCGAACACCCGGAAGGCAATCGAATCGAATCGCGCGCCATCTTTAATCTCACGCATTTCAATATCTCGGATCCGACGATTCCGTTGGACCGGCGCTGGCGGGTCGTTCTTCTTTTGCCTGATCTTAAGAAGCGAGACGCGCCCGCTGGGACCAAGATTTTTGTTTCTGCCGAAATACGTAATGTTTTGATCGGCCGAAATCCGTCCTGACGATGGAATTACGGCCGGACGCAGGGCTCGATTAATATGATCTTCGCCCTTGCCCGGTGGTTGCTTCGCCGCTTGGCTTGTTTCAAGATAGACACGCACGAATCGCTCGTGCGCCCGCCTCGCATTTCCCGCCCCCTGCGATAACCCAACGATGACTCGCAATCTTCGCACTGCCACACTCTCACCACTTTGCTCGGCAGCGGCCGTTCTGCTCCTGGTCGCGCCGGTCCGCGCGGTGCCGGCGATCAGTCAGCTTTCGCTGCGCGGCCTGCAAACCGGCGCCACTACGACACTGGTTATCGAAGGCGCCGATCTGCCCGCCGACACGCGCGTGCTGCTACCGGTGCCGATCGCGCGGCAAGAACCCAGGCCAGCAAGCACCGCCAATCGCCTGGAGATCGACATCACGCTCGATGCTACGGTCGTGCCGGGCATCTATCCTTTGCGCGTCGGCAACGGCCACGGCGTGTCAAATGCGATGCTCGTCGGCATCGATCATCTGCCTGAGCGACCGTTTGCTCTAGAAACCGGCGCCCTGCCGGTCGCGCTCGATGGCACGCTCGCAGGCGGCACCATCTTACGCACCGCCTTCGACGGCAAGGCCGGAGAGCGCATCGTGGTTGACGTCGAAAGTCATCGGCTGGGCAGCAAGCTCAACCCGGTCGTGCACCTGCTCGACGCGCGGAACGCCCAGTTGGCCTGGGGACAGATGAATCCGGCTATTGCCGGCGATGCGCGCTTGCAGGCGATTCTTCCTGCCGACGGACGATACACCGTCGAACTGCACGATGCTCTCTATCGTGGTGAGGGACCTGGCGCATTTCGCTTGAAAATCGGCGACATCCATTTCGCCGACCACGTTTTTCCACTCGGCGGACGCCGCGGCACGCACGGACTGTTCGAATTGACGGGCACGAACCTCGCGCCGGGACAAATGGTCGAAGCGGATCTTGCCGGCGGAGCCGCGGCGCTCCCCGCGCGCTGGCCCGTGGGCCAGGTACTCACCGGATCGCGGCCGCAAATCCTCGTGGGCGATCTGCCCGAGGTCTCCGAACACAACGCCGGTCCGAACCTGCAGGCGGCCACCGCGCCGGTGGTCATCAACGGGCGTTTACTCGCCGCGCGCGAAGAGGATCGCTACCTCGTCAACGTCACGCCGGGGCAAACTTTGCGATTCGATTGTATAGCCGCGCAGGCCGGCTCGCCTCTGGACGGTGTGCTCGACATTCGCAAGGAATCGGGCGAGCAACTGGCTTCGGCCGACGACGCGCCGACTACGACCGATCCTACGCTCGACTTCAAAGTGCCCGACGGCGTGACGAAAGTAGTGGCTGCCGTTCGCGACTTGCAGCGGCGTGGCGGCACGGAGTACGCCTATCGCTTGAGCATCGCCCCCGCGGATCGCCCTGACTTCCGTTTGGAAATCTTCGCAGACCGAGAGCAAGTTCCCACCGGCGGCGCCGAGATCGTCCGCGTTCGCGCGCAGCGCATGGGCTACCAGGGGGCGATCAAGCTCGCTGTCGAGGGACTGCCACCGGGCGTGACCGTGGCCGGGGACGAAATTCCCGCCGGCGCGACCGATGCGCTTCTGACACTTGCCGCCTCGGGTGCGGCCTCGCAAGCGATTGCCACGATCACCGGCACGGCCGCGGACCCTAACGTGGCGCTTGTGCGGACTGCCCAAACGCCGGAGAGCCCGGGCGCTCGGTCGCAACCCTGGTTGCGTAGCGAATTGGCCGTGGCGGCAACCGGCGCCGCCTCGCTTTCGGTCCGTTGGGACGCGGATTCGGCCGGGGTGCAGTTGCCGCTGGGCAGCCGGGTGCCGGCCCGAGTGAAGATCACGCGCGCCCCCTTCGCCGGCGGCGCCGTGCGATTGTCGCTGCTCACCAGTCAGATCACGCCCAAGAAAGTGGTCACGAAGAACAATCAAAAGCAGCAAGTCGACGACACGGACCGTACGCTGCGCTTCGACGGCATGCCGACCATCGCGCCGGATCAGTCCGATCTCGTAGCCACGATCCTCGTTCCCGGCGACTTGCCGAACATTCCGTACGACCTGGCGATCCGCGCCGAGCTATTGGCCGCCGATGGAAAGAACGTAGTCGCCAGCGTCGTTACTCCAGCGCGGCGTCTGACGACCGTTCAGCCGCTGCGGCTTGCGCTCGTGGGCGAAGCCAAAGTGGCTGCCAAGGCCGGCACGGGCGACACCGGCAAGCTCACAGGCAAGATCGAGCGCATCGGCGACTTTCCGCATCCCGTCACGGTAACGCTCACTGGCTTGCCGGCCGATTACCTGGCTCCGACCGTGGAAGTGCCGGCCGGCGCCAGCGACTTCTCGCTACCCGTGGCGTTTCCTTACAACAGCGCACAGGGCGAGCTGGCCGGTGTGTCGATCGTAGCCACGGCGCGCCCTGGTGGCGGCGCGGCAATCAACTCGAACGCCGTGCCCGTGGCTGTGAACGTCGTGGCCGGCGGGCCGCCGCCGGCACTCTATCGCATCTTCGAGGACGAACCGCATTTCGTCACGCTCTTGAACGAAGGGGGCGGCGCCGCAAACTTGGAATCGACCGATCGTTATTCTGGTCCGGCGGCATTGAGAGTAACGCCGGATCAGAAGTTCCGCGCCAAGCTACCGGGTCTGTCGATCAAGATCGCCGAGCATCCCGCCGAGGGCGAATACCGGTACCTGCGCTACGCGTGGAAAAAGATCGGCGGGGGCAGCGTGCTGTTGCAACTCAACGCTAATGGCACCTGGGGCCCGACACGCGGACAAGGCAAACCCGGCTACCGGTACGAGGCAGGCCCGGCCGGCAACACGTTCAATGCCGAGGCCATCCGCACGAGCGACCGGTTGCCCTATGGTTGGACCGTCGTCACGCGCGACCTGTTCGCGGATTTCGGTGCGTTCGAGCTGGATGGGCTGGCGTTCACGCCCGGTGATGGTACCGCCGCGCTCTTTGATAGCATTTACCTGGCGCGGAGCATGGACGATTTCAAAGATTGCCCAGCGCCGCTGCCGGCCGAACAGCCGTTGGCCGTTTTCGAGGACCAGCCCGAGTTCATCGCGAATCTGAGTCAGGGGGCCGGCACCGCGAGCTTGGACACGGCTGACCGATTCACGGGCGCAACCAGCGTGAAGATCACGCCGGAACAGCGCTACAATCCGGCCCTGCCTGGACTGGGGGTTAAGATCCGCCAGAACCCGGCCGCCGGCGAGTATCGCTACTTGCAATTCGCCTGGAAGAAGCACGGAGGCCAGCGCCTGTGCGTGCAATTGAATCACGACGGGCAGTGGGGGCCTGTGCCGTCGACCAATCCGCTCAAGTTCCGTTACGACGCCGGTGCCGCGCCGGGTGAGACGTTCGGCGGCGCCATGCGGATCGATGGCAGCTTGCCGAACGATTGGGTCGTGGTCACGCGCGACCTGTTCGCCGACTTCGGCGAATTCACTTTGACGGGGCTGGCCCTGGCGCCGGTCGATGGCGATTTTGCCCTTTTCGATCACATCTATCTGGGGCGCACGCCGCGCGATTTCGACCAGGTTGCCCAATGAACCCTGGTTAAGCTCCCCAGCGGCCGGCGGTTTATCTCACGGATAACCCTGCGCGCTACCTGGCGCGATCGTCGCCCCTTAGTGACGATGGATGCTTTTTAGGGCGCGGCCGAATAAGCATCCCGGTTCCGGCACAAATGCGCCGTTCGGCAGGTGATTTGCTGTCTGGAGTGTCTGAAGTCCGGTCCATTGCAGTAAGATTTCAACAGGGGATCAAGGCGCGGTCCTCCGAAAGTCAACAGCCTCCAAGCCCTGGGGGCAGGAGTTTCCGATGAGGGCACTCGTCACCGGAGCCACGGGATTTGTCGGCAGCCGGCTCGCTGCTCAGATCGCCGAGCCGATCGTACTATCGCGCGATCCAAAGCGGGCGCGGGAAAAGCTGCCGCGGGCGACGCATCATTACTGGGATCCGCTGGCAGCCACGCCGCCGGCCGATGCCTTTGCCGGCGTCGATGCCGTTTTCCACCTGGCGGGCGAATCGGTCGGCGAAGGGCGCTGGTCAGCCGCCAAGAAGCAGCGCATTCGCGACAGCCGCATTCTCGGCACTCGACACCTGGTCGAAGGCCTGGCCACACTCGAGCAGCGGCCCCGCGTGCTGGTCGTGGCCTCGGCAATCGGCTACTACGGTTCGCGCGGCGACGAAACGCTCGACGAATCGTCTTCGCCAGGCAATGACTTTCTCGCCCAGGTGTGTCGCGACTGGGAGGCCGAGGCCCGGGCGGCGGAGAAACTCGGCATGCGCGTGGTGTGTACACGATTCGGCATCATCCTTGGTCAGGGAGGGGCGCTTGCGAAAATGCTCCTGCCCTTCAAGCTGGGCCTCGGCGGCCGGTTGGGCAGTGGACGCCAATGGATGTCGTGGGTTCATATCGATGACGTGGTGGGCATTCTGCTGGCAAACGCCACTGACGAGCAGTATCAAGGTCCGGTAAACATCGTCGCGCCGCAGCCGGTGACAAACCGCGAGTTCACGCGGGCACTGGCGAGTGTGCTGCACCGGCCGGCGATCTTTCCCGTACCTGCGCTCGCTTTACGACTGGCCGTCGGCGAGTTCGCCGAAGTCTTGCTCGGTTCGCAGCGCGTGCTTCCGAAGGTGGCGCAGCGCGCCGGCTACGGTTTCCGTTATTCGTCGTTGGACGAAGCGCTGCGGGCCGTCGTCGACGAGCGGCCCGCACAAATCGCCGCGCCGGTGCAAGTTTCTTGATGCGGGCGATGGGATTCTTCAGTAGCTACGTCGGCCATCTCGAGCGCCGGCAATTCGTGCCCCGTCCGCGCAGCGCCGTCTTCGCGTTCTTTTCGGACGCCGCAAACCTGGAGACGCTGACGCCGGCCTTTCTGAAGTTCCATATTCTCACGCCGCGCCCCATCGCGATGCAGCCCGGCACACGCATCGACTACGAGTTGACGCTCGCGGGAATTCGCTTTCATTGGCAATCGCTGATCGAGCAATTCGAGCCCGAGGCGCGCTTTGTCGACGTGCAGCTGCGAGGCCCTTACCGGCGCTGGCATCACGAGCACATCTTCGAGGAGGATGCCGGCGGCACATGGGTCATCGATCGGGTCGATTACGAAATGCCGTTGGGCTTGCTGGGGCGCGCGGTCCATGCGCTGTGGGTCAAGCGATCGCTGGCGGGGATTTTCGCGTTTCGCGCCGTGAAAATGCAGGAGCTTTTCGGTTCGAGATAGCGATCCTCTCGTCGCCCCCCTTTCGGGCTGGAAGCAGCGCCCATTCGACAGTCCGCGCGCTGCTGCGCATTCGCGCAAGAAACTCGCGCCGGTCCGCCCGCATAATCGGAACTTCGGCGCACTATGTTTGCAATAGCTGCGGGCGCGATTGCGCGCTCGAGCAGCGGTGTATCGCCGACACCCACCCCGAGGCCCCGCACCATGACTCTCGCATCGCCGGCACAACCCGTTTCGACCGATCCTGGTGGCTCGACCAATTCCAAACAAAAGCTCTACCTGGTGGCGTTCGCGTCACTCGGCCTGCTGATTTCTGTTCAATTCCGTCACCTTTTTGCGCGTCCGGATGTCGCGCCTGCGCAAGACAATATCGTAACGAGCGAGCAGACCTCGCCGTCTGAAAGCGACGCGCAAGCCGATAACGCCGTCGCGAACAGCAACACGTCGCCACAATCGACGTCGACCGCTGCGCAGTCCTCTGCGCCGGTCAGCACGGAAGCGCCGCCCGCGGAGAGCGCTGCTACCGACTCGCCGGGCGACGTGCTGATCGTGGAGCGCCAGATCACGATCGAAAACGACGCTGACGCCGCTCCTGCCACCACGGATCCGGAGCAGCCCTCCAGCGAACAGTCGAAGGCGACGCCGCGGGTCGATACCGACAGTCCAAGCAACGCCGGTGCCGGCTATGCGCCGCGGAACGGCTCGCCCGATTCGGTGGCCCTGTTTTTCGCAGCGCTTCGCGCGCCGGAAGGCGACGTACCGGCGGCGACCGCTGGCGACAGCTTCAGCCCGGCCGATCTGAAACGATTCCTGGCCTTCGAAAGCCAGGCCGAGCAAGGGCTCGACGCCGCGACCGTGGAAGCCCATCACCACGATGGCGAGGCGCTCGCGCGTCTGTTCGCCTTTCAGGCCGTGGGCGACGCGCCGGCCCAGGCGGTCGAGTCGGTGCCACTCACAGACGAAGAGATCGCCCATTGGACGCAGTTCTTGACGCAGCTGCAGAATGCGACCTCGCGCCGCGCCGCCGATGCGACCGAGGCGGCCAACGCGGCGGGGCCTTCGTCCAACGATGCAAACGCTGCCCAGAATGAATCGGCCGAAGCCTCTCCAGCACTGGCCACCAAGAGTGACAACGATTCGCCACCGGCTGTGGATGGCACGCCGAACGATGTTCCGTCGTTCCAGCCGCCGGCCGAGCTTTCCGCACCCGCGGCCGAAGCTCCGGCGGACGAAGGTGCGAAGAGTGCCAGCCCGACGGACTCTGCAACGGCCGAGGAATTAGTTCTCGCGAACCCGGCGGAGAGCGGTGGCACGATCTTGTATCTGGTCGAGGGGCGCGCGTTCGCCTTAGCACCCGGGCAGGAGCATCGCTTGCCGGCCGACCGGCCGTGGCGAATCGCGTTTCATCGCGGCGATGATTTTGGGGATACCGAGCAAGTGCTCAGCAATGGAGCGTTCCGGTTCGTCGTCGGGTCCGAGGGTTGGCAGTTGATTCCGGCGGACAATGCTCCCTAAGCGAAACCGCTATTTGCGGAACCAATCCGATTTGCCCAGCGCCGAAGGCATGGAAATCTTAGGCAGCTTGTTGCGCGGCGGAGATTTCTTCGTCGTCTCGTCGTCGCTGTTCGACGGCGGCAGTGTATCGACCTTCGCCTTGGCGGACGGTTCCGCGACCGGCTGCGGCATGCTCGTCGGCTGCCCGCTATAGGACATGTTTGGGCCATTGCCGCACGATGCACAGGTGCCGCAGGCAGCACACGTCCCGCCGTTGCCGCACTCGTTGCACTTGCTGCACTTGCCCCCCCAGGTCACGAGCTCGGGCGTGCAGGTATCGTGATTGCAGCGGAAGTACAAGTACCGACCGCGGCGGCAACTGCAATGGTTGCAGCGTGGTTCGCCGCAATATCCCAGCCACGGATCGCAGCACGCCGGCACGCCAGGCCAGACGGACATGCCGCCGGGCATGATCCCGAAATCGGGGTTGTATCCGTAGATGCTCACGCCGCCAGCGCCGTAACCGACACCGCCACCGCCCGCGACGTACCCTCCCGTACCAATATCGCCGGCCGCGTAGGAGCTTTCCTCGGCAACCGCGACTTGCGAGGTCAGCCTGGGGGAGGGCTGTGACGTGGGCTTCCCCGCTGGACGCCCGCCGGCCATCGCCACGTAGCGAATCCCACTTTGCGCAAGCGCAGGGTCGGTGAGCAACAAGGCCGCCGCGACGGCGACCGGCAACGCGAATACCTTCATAGCGATTTCCCGTGCGCTTCGGTAAACCGTGCGACCTTTGCCAACCGCAACGATCGACCCCGACCTTGCCCGTGACGAAGGATGTAAGAGCGTGGCGCGGCCACGGCACCCACACCGGCGACCGCGCCACTTTGTTCGAGTCGGTCAATTCTCAAGCGACGGTGAGAAATCAGCCGAGCGCCGGCACAAGAGGCCCGTCGACAACAACCCGGGCAAATCGCGTAGAGAATTCCAGGCCACTCGATCCGGGCCAGGCAAGGCTTCAGGAAGAGCTACGAGACGGGGGCCACCACGGGCGGCCGCGCGCAGCGAGCCAGCCCGCGCGCGATTTCATCCAACGACAAGCCCAGGGCCCACGCCGCACCGGCCGCGGGAGCCGCATAATCGGCCAAGTCCGCCGCGCACTTGTCCCCTTCGGCCGAGGACAGCACGATTTCTTCCGGCAGCTTATCGCCGGCAAACATTCGCAGCCGACCCGCCGCCGCCAACACCACGCGCCCCCCCTTGGCTCGATGGGCCAGGGCGATCGGGTTGCGCGGGTCGCGCGTGAAATAAATCAGTGAGCCGCGGCAATACTCGGCCATCGCGGCCGTTGTCGGGTTGTCGGCATTCAGGACCGCCCAGCCGCGCTGTTTGGCCACCGCTTCCACAATGCAGCGTTTGAGGACTGACACTTGTTCAGCCCGTTCGGCGTCATCCAGATCGTCGCGATGCTCGTAGTCGACGCCCGTGACCACGGCCACCTCGCAATCGTCGAAGCCGAGTCCCTCGTCACGGACACTCTCGGCACTCACTTCGCAGACGGCCCACTCAACCAGCGGATGCTGTAAGATTGCCTGCGCGCCGTCGTAGCCGCTTGCATCGCCGGGCTTCACGAGACGGCCGTCGCGAAAGACGCCGTCGCTGGTGGCCACGGCCACCGGACCTGCGCCGCGTTCGAGGATCGTCCCAATCAGACGCACCGTGGCCGTCTTGCCTTTGCTGCCCGTTACGGCCACCAAGGGAATCCGTCCGTATTCGCCCGGCGGAAACATCGTGGCCACGATGGCTTCGCCGACGGGGCGTGGCTTGCCGGATGCCGGTTGTACGTGCATTTGCAAACCCGGGCCGGCGTTCACTTCGACGATCGCGCCTCCCTGATCCTCGAGCGGGCGGCCGATGTCCTCGGCCACCACATCCAGGCCGGCGATGTCGAGCCCGACGACGGCGGCCGCTTCGACAGCCCGCGCCGCGACCTCGGGATGGACGCGCTCGGTGACGTCGGTATCGACGTTGCCATTGCGCTTGATGAGGATGCGCGTGCCGGCCGGTGGAATCGAATCGGCACGATAGCCTTGCTGTTCGAGCGCCAGGCTCGTGATCGGATCGAGTTCGATGGTGTAGAGCAGGCTCGAGCAATCTTCGCCGCGGCGCGGATCGGAATTCAATTGCTCGTCGATCAATTGCGCCACGTTGCGTGCGCCGTCGCCGACGATCACGGCCGGCTCCCCGCGCGAAGCAGCAATCACGCGCCCATCCACGACCAATAGCCGATGTTCCGCGCCGGGCGCGAACCGCTCGACCAGCACGCCGCTGCCGATACCGTCGGCATAGGCAAACGCACTCGCTACCTGCTCGCGGGTGGTCAGCCCGGTGAACACACCGCGACCGTGATTGCTGTCGCGCGGCTTGACGACCACGGGAGGCCCGATTTCTTGCGCGGCTTTCCAGGCGTCGTCGACGTCGGTGACCGGGCGCCCCTCGGGGACGGGCGCGCCGATGGTCCGCAGCAGCCGCCGTGTCAGCTCTTTATCGTGCGCGATCGATTCGGCGATGGCACAGGTGCGATCGGTCTCGGCCGTGAGAATGCGCCGCTGCCGCGCGCCCCAGCCCAACTGCACGAGGCTTCCGGTATTCAGCCGGTGAATGGGAATGCCGCGCGCTTCGGCGGCGTCGACGATGGCACGCGTGCTCGGTCCCAGGCACACGTCGTCCGCTATGTCGCGCAGGCGCCCGAGCTCTTCTTTGATGTCGAACGGCGTTCCATACACGGCGGCCTGATTCAGACGGACCGCCGTGCGGAAGCATTCCAAACCAAGCGACGCGTCTTCGAATTCGATGACGACTTTGTAGACGCCCTCTTCGGTCGTCTCGCGCGCTTTGCCGAAGCCGACGTTGCAGCCGCACAGTTGTTGCAGCTCGAGCGAGACATGCTCGAGGATATGTCCCTGGTAGGTGCCGCGCCGCAAGCGCTCGAAAAAGCCACCTCGCTCGCCAATGCTGCATCGATGCTCGATCATCGACGGCAGCCAGGACATCACCCGCTCGTTGAAGCCGGGCAGGATGTTCGAGGGGGAATCCTTAAGTTCCTGCAAGTCGACGAGCACTTCCAACACGGGGAACCAGGCCCAGGTATTCGAGCCGCGCAGGACGCGAATGCGGCGGATTTCCATAGCAGATTTCGACTCTTTGGAACGGTGTTTGCAACCCGTTGGGGCCGGTCGGGTTGCGTCGACCGCGATCGTGCCTTGGGCCCCCTGCCGGCAAACCCTATGCGGCGGAAACATTTACCCCAGGTCAGCTTTACGGGCCTGTCGCAGGCGGTCAAGGGCAGCACAAGCGAAACCGTTGGAATCGTCGGAATTGAGAGGCTTTTAACGATCTGATTTGTCCGCGCGAGTTTAGGGTTTAGAATTGAGCAGTCTGCTCGATACGCCCTCCCCGCTCGCGCTTGCCCTGGCCTGATGGGCCCCTGCCTTGGAGCCACAACCGTTGGACGACGTACCTTTCATTCTGCCCGCGCTGCCCGATGCTTGGCGCCGCACGGCGTTGGAACAGTTGGAAACCGGCGAGGTCATTCACGCCTGGTTCACGCCCGATCTTGCCAAGCCGCTGCGCTACGCGGCCGGCTTGGTGCTGTTAACCGATCGGCGCATCCTGGCAGCCGAAGCGCCATCGACGTCTGCTGGCGATGAGGTGCAGGGCGCCCGTTGGAGTTCTTGGTCGCTGGCGAACGTAGCCAACGTGCGCGCCAAGGAACGGAGCGGCCTGGGCACGCTCGATCTCTTGGGCACGGACAGCCGCCTGGCCAGTTGGCGATACACGAACGGCTTGGCGCGCGACGCTCACGAGTTCGTGCGCTCGTTCGACGCAGTGCGCCGCGGATTGCCTTTAGAGAGCATCGAGTCCGAAGACGGCGAAAGCTTTGCCGAACCCGCTGCCGCGCCGGTCAGCACCAAGGCCCTGTGGCGGCTGGCCCGCTTCGCGCGGCAGCGCTGGAGCATGGTGCTGTTCGGCTTCGTGCTGACCGTGGCCACGACCGCAGTCGGCCTCGTACCGACGTACCTCACCGTGCCATTGATGGGGGGCTTACGGCAACACTACGAAGAATTCGAGAAGATCACCGAGCAGCCCCGCCTGACGCCTGCGATGCGCGAAAAAGCGCTCGATCTGCTGCAAGACCACGACGGACCGACATTCGGTCGACTGGTCAGCTTGTGCCTGCTGGGAATGGCCGGCGCGGCCGTCGCCGCGTGGCTGTTGGGCTGGGCGCAGGGCATCGTGATGTCGCGCGTCAGCGAGCGCATCGCCGGAGACCTGCGCAACCAAACGTATACGCATCTGCAGAAACTGTCGTTGGACTTCTTTGGCGGTAAGCGCACCGGCGACCTCATTGCGCGCATATCGAGCGACACCGACCGCATCTGCAATTTTCTGGCGGACAATGTCGTCGATTTCGCCAGCGACATCCTCTTGTTCATCGGCATGTCGTGCATCCTGTTCAGTTGGGATCCGCTGTTGGCCGTGGCGGGCTTGCTGCCGCTGCCGCTGGTGGGTTGGCTGGTGTATTACGTGCGCGGGCAATTGCAGCACGGCTTTACCCGTGGCGGCCGCGCCTGGTCGGAAATGACCAACGTGCTGGCCGATACGATTCCCGGCATCCGCGTCGTCAAGGCGTTCGCCCAGGAGAAGCGCGAAGTCGGCCGCTTCGAAGCTGCCAACGATCGCGTGATCCAGGCCAATAACCGCGTCAACATGGTATGGGCCTTCTTCTGGCCACTGGTGCTGTTCTTGAACACGGCCGGACTGCTGGTCGTGTGGGCCTTCGGCGCCTGGCGGGTGTTCGATTTCCGCATCGAGCCGGAGTATGTGTGGGGCTTTTACCTGTTCATCATGCGTTTCTATACCCGGCTGGAATCGATGAGCCGGATGTTCTCGATGACGCAGCGCGCCGCGGCCAGCTCGCAGCGCATCTTCGAGATTCTCGATCGCGTTCCCAGCGTGCCCGAACCGGCCGTGCCGGTCCATCCCGGCCGCATTCGCGGTGAGATCGAGCTGCGCGGCATCTGCTTCCGCTATGGCAACCGGCAGGTGATCGAGAACGTCGATCTGTCGATCGAGCCGGGCGAGATGATCGGCCTGGTTGGTCCCAGCGGCTCGGGCAAGAGCACGCTCGTGAACCTGGTATGCCGCTTCTACGACGTGACACAGGGCTCGATTCTGGTCGACGGCGTCGACGTGCGGCAATTCCCGGTGTCGGAGTATCGCCGCAACATCGGCATGGTTCTGCAGGATCCGTTCCTGTTCTACGGCACAATCTTCGAGAACATCGCCTACGGCCGGCCCGATGCCACGCGCGAGGAGGTGGTCGCGGCGGCCCGCGCGGCCAAGGCGCACGAGTTCATCATGCGGCTGCCCGACGGTTACGATTCGCTGGTCGGCGAGCGCGGTCAGACACTGTCGGGCGGCGAGCGGCAGCGGATCTCGATCGCGCGCGCGATCTTGATCGATCCGCGGATTCTGATCCTGGACGAAGCCACGAGCTCGGTCGACACGGAAACCGAGCGCGAGATTCAAGAGGCGCTCGACAATCTGATTCAAGGGCGCACGACGATCGCCATCGCGCATCGTCTGAGCACGCTGCGACGTGCCAGCCGACTGATCGTGATGGATCGTGGGCGCATTGTGGAAACCGGACAGCATCAGGATCTGGTGCAATCGCCCGGCATGTACGCTCGCCTGCACAGGGCGCAAGTGGCCCTGGCGCGCGAAGCAATTGAATAAGCATGCCGACGATGGAAATCGCCGTGATCGAAGCGCGCGGAGGCGCATGCGCAAATGCCAGCCGGAAATAATTCCGAGCGTTCAGCACAAGTCGACGGGATCACGCTGCAATACGATTCGTTCGGCCGGCTGGTGCTCACCGAGGCGAATGGCCGTCGACATGTCGGTGTCGAGCCGATCCGGTCATTTCCCTTGTCTTCCCCACAGCATGGCATCTCGATCTGCAACACCGAGGGAGTCGAGGTGCTGTGGATCGAGGATCTGCAATCCCTCCCTGACGCCCCGCGGCAATTGATCGTCGAGGAGCTCAGCCGCCGCGAGTTCATGCCCGTCATCGAACGGATCGTCAGCGTCTCGTCCAATACGGACCCTTCGCGATGGGCGGTGGAAACTGACCGCGGGCAGACCGAGTTCCTTCTGAAAAGCGAAGACGACGTGCGTCGCGTCGGGCCGCGGGGCGCCATTCTGCTCGACGCCGCCGGCATGCGGTATCTCGTGCCCGATACCAAGAAGCTCGATGCCGCCAGCCGTCGGGTCCTCGAGCGGTATATGTAATTCTAAAGCGCAGGCGCTGCTGTCATCGCGTTTAGCCGTTCTTGGCCCGGCTCGTTGGGCTGATTCGGCCGCTGGAAGGATCGTCTGGAGAAGCACTTCGGTCCCGTACAGCGCTCGCGCCGCTCGTTTGTGTGTGCCGCGCAAAATTTCGCAGTTGGCGAGTTTGCAATTTTCGAGTACGAGTAGCTTTGCCAGGCCAGGGCGCATCGAAACCCACCTCGTATGCCGTTTGGAGGTAGCGGTCAGGGCGCGGTTTCGAGATAGTACGACCTTCTTCGTGGATCGCCCGCGCGCCAAGCCATTCGCCAGGGCGCGTTTTTTTCTCCTGCCGTCGCTCCGTTGTGTTCGGAACGAAGTCTCGGCCACAACTTCTGTAGAGCCTGACTTGTCGCAACGAGCGCGGAGGAGCGCTCCGCGCTCGCAATGGCGGCTCAGGGATGAAACCGTCGCATGCGGTACTTCGTAATTTGCGCTGGATTGTTGTTGCCTTGTAGCGAAGCCAATGCCGTGCTGATCGGCACCGGCACGGGAAAGGGAAACACGACGGCTCCGGCGAACGATTTCGGTTTTGAAAACGTCGGCGTCTTTGGCAGCGGCAGCGCCGTCTACCTCGGTAACGGTTGGGTGCTTACCGCGGCCCATGTCTATGACGGCAGCAGCGGCGGCGGAACGCCGACGCAGGCGCTGTTCGACGGTTCCTTCTATCAGGCGGTCCCCAACTCCGGCGTGCAATTGAAGAACCCGGTGGGCGTAGCGGGTACGCAATTTACCGATCTCGAGATGTTCAAGCTGGCGACGGCGCCACCCCTCCCAACGTTGACGATCACGCCAACCCCGCCCACCGCAGGCTGGCAAGTGGTGATGGACGGCAACGGACGTGATCGCACCAACAACCAAGTGGGATACTGGACGCCGACCTGGCAACCCTCATCGACGCCCACGGCGCTCGCCGGAGATGTCTGGGGTACCATGCCAACCCTACGCTGGGGCACGAACGTGATCGATCTGGCAGGGGCCACACAAGGCGTCAATGGAAACAACGAAGTATCGTTCATGACCACCTTCGACGCCAAGGGGACCACGTACGAGGCGCAAGGCACGCCGGGAGATTCCGGAGGCGGGGTGTTTCATCAAGATCCCACCACCGGAGCATGGAGCCTGGCGGGGATCATGTTCTCTACGACGTCACTGCCAGGTCAGCCTTGGGGCACCGCCGTTTTTGGCAATTCGACCTGGTCGGCCGATCTCTACTACTATCGCACGCAGATCTATCAGACGATGGCCATTCCAGGCGATCTCAACTTCGACGGGATCGTCAACACGCAGGACCTGGCCATTATCTCGAGCACCTGGCTGCAAACCGGTCGCGGAAGCAAGATGCCGGCCGGCGACGTGAACCACGATGGCATCGTCAACAGCCAGGATTTAGCGCTCATTGCCAGCCTCTCCGCGACCGCCCAAACATCCTACGGGAACACTCTCGTCGCTGTGCCCGAGCCGGCAACCGCACTGCTGACGATCATCGCATTGACATGCTGGCTGGCCGCCGCGGGCCGGCGATCAGCCAGATAGAACAAGTGGGCCGAACCCGGAAGGGTTATTGCGGGCTGTTCAGAAAAGCCGCGATCCGATCGAAGCCCACTTCCAAGTTCTGCAGGCTGGTGGCAAACGATAGCCGCGCATATCCTTCGGCACCGAACGCCGAACCCATCACGCTAGCCACGTTTTGCTGTGACAACAGTTCCAGACACCATTGGGCCGAGTTGTCGACTTGCACGCCGTTGTACTTGCGTCCCAGGTGTGCCTTGACATTGATGAAGGCGTAGAACGCGCCGCTCATCTGCGTCCCCGTGATTCGTGGCAGCTGCGCAATGCGCTGCTTCACGAATTCGCGCCGCTTGGCAAATTGCTCGAGCATTTCGCCCACGCATTGCTGCGGGCCCGAAAGTGCCGCGAGCGCCGCGTATTGACTGACGCTCGACGGGTTCGACGTTTCCTGGCTCTGCAGGTTATCCATCGCCTTGGCCAGCTTCTTGGGCGATAATGTCCAGCCGATCCGCCAGCCGGTCATCGCGTAGGACTTGCTCACACCGTTGACGAGCACTGTTCGTTCGGCCAAACCCGGACGCACGGTGGCAAAGCTGGCAAAGCGATTCCCGCCGTACACCAGGTGCTCGTAGATCTCGTCCGAGATCACGCCAAGGTCTTTTTCGATCACGATGTCCGCCAGTGCCGCCAATTCCTCCGGCGAGTACATGCTTCCCGTCGGGTTGGACGGCGAACACAAGAGCAACAGTTTGGTCCGCGCCGTGATCGCGCGCCGCAACTGTTCGGGCGCGAGTTTGAAGTCGCTGGCCTCGCTGGTTTCGACAATCACGGGCGCGCCGCTGGCCAGCTTCACTTGCTCGGCGTAGCTGACCCAGTAGGGAGCGGGAATGATGACCTCGTCGCCCGGGTTCAACAGCGCCGTGAAGGCATTGTGCAACGAATGCTTGGCGCCATTGGAGATGACGACCTGATCCGGCGCGTAGTCCAAGCCGTGCCGCTCGCGATAGCTCTTCGCCACGGCGGCCTTCAACTCGGCAATGCCGCCGGCGGCCGTGTAATGTGTGTGGCCGGCCTTCATCGCCGCCACCGCCGCGGCGCAGATATGTTCGGGCGTGGTAAAGTCGGGCTCGCCCAGCGTGAAGTCGTAAACGGTCTTGCCCGTGGATTTCAGTTCCCGCGCTTTGGCGGCCATGGCGATCGTGGCCGAAGGTTCCAGGGCGTCGACGATGCGGCTCGTAGCAAGACTCATGGCAAGTTCCCTTGGGCGCGCGCCGGGCGCGCGTTTTTCTGCGGAGATTCGTAGGATCGCGCGCGAGGGTGAGGTCTTCGAACGCGGCGAGAAAAATCGCTGTTGGGACCGACAATCATAGTGCTTGGCCGGTTCACGTCCAAGTAACCGGCCGGCCGCTCGCGCTAGGGGGTGGCACGGACAAACGCGCTTGTCCGTGCGCCGTCAGGCGCTCGCGATCCTCTCCACGAAAGCGCCTTCGGCGCCCTGACAACCAGTTGTCAGGGCCACAGGTGCGTGAGTCGAAGGAGCCATCCCCGACAACTCACCTTGACGCGAACCGCGGAAAACTGTTTCAATGCCCACGCCGGTCGGGGGGTTTGAGCACCGGCTCGACGATTCTTCCGTCTCGAACGGGCAATCGGCGACTCGTTGTGAGCTCCGCGGGGCCAACGGTTCCGCCGGATGAATTCAGAATTTGGCGACTCCCCTTTGCGGGCGCTCGAGGGGTGATTTCGCGATTTCGCAAGCGGGCGCCCTCTTGTTTCAAGGAGCCAAGGACATGGCTAAGAAGACCAAGAAGAAGATCGTGAAGAGCCCCAAGGCCAAGCCTTCGCACAAGAAGACGGCCAAGAAGGCTAAGAAGTCGCTGAAGAAGACGGGCAAGTAAGCCCGACTCTCGCGTCATTTGCTGGGAACAACGAGAAAGGCCGGTAGCGTCTGGGCGGAAAGCCGCGTAGACGCTCCGGCCTATTTTTGTCGAATGAGGAGGCTTCCCTCCTCGGCCCTACGATTCGTGTCTCGTTCGGGCCGCGGGTGGCGGGAAGTTGTTGATTCAACCTCCCTTGCCGGCTATAGTTACAGCAATCGTATCGCCAGATTGAATTAGCCAGACGCCGCGGGATGTTGTTCGCGGCGCACGCGAACCATCCTACAGGAAATAGTCCTTGTCCCACCCTCCCGTGGAGTCCGCCTCGGGATTCCAAAATCTTTCGCTCTCCGAGCCGATGATGTCGGCTCTCGAGCATGCCGGATACGTTGAGCCGACCGCGATTCAAGCTGGACTGATTCCGCGCGCGCTCGCCGGGGTCGACGTTCTGGGGCAGGCCCGCACCGGCACCGGCAAAACGGCCTCCTTCGCCATTCCGATCATTGAACGGCTGAAATCCCACCATGATCACCGCGGTCCGCAGGCCTTGATCCTGGTGCCGACGCGTGAGCTGGCCGTACAGGTCCGCGAAGAGTGTGTGAAGCTGTCGCACGGCCGCAAGACGCACGTCGTAGCGGTGTACGGGGGCAAACCGATCCGCGAGCAGATGGAAAAACTGAAGCGCGGCGTGGATATCGTGGTGGGCACACCCGGCCGGGTGCTGGACCATATCGGCCGTGGCACGTTGCACTTGGAAGGGTTGTCGGTCGTGGTGCTCGACGAAGCCGACCGCATGCTGGATATCGGCTTTCGTCCCGACATTGAAAAGATCCTGCGGCGCTGCCCCAGCTCACGGCAGACACTTTTGTTGAGCGCCACGGTGCCGCCGCCGGTCGAACGGTTGTCGAAGCGCTATATGCGCGATCCGGAGACGCTCAACTTTTCTCCGCGCGACGTATCGGTCGACACGATCGATCAGTACTACTTCACGGTCGCGCCGGACCGGAAAATGGAGTTGCTGGTCAAGCTTTTGAAGCGCGAGGACCCACGGCAGTCGATCGTCTTTTGCCGCACCAAGCGCGGCGTGGAAAAAGTCACGCGCAGCCTGGCGAAACGCCTGGAAGACGTCGATTGCATCCACGGCGATCTGCCGCAAAAAGGGCGCGATCGCGTGATGGCCCGCTTCCGCGAAACCAAGGTTCGTCACCTGGTCGCCACCGACGTGGTCGGCCGGGGCATTGACGTCAGCGGCATCTCGCACATCATCAACTACGACATTCCGGCCTTTTGCGACGACTACGTGCATCGCGTCGGCCGCACCGGTCGGATGGGGCGCGAAGGCGTGGCGTATACCTTCGTTACTCCCGAGGAAGGGGCCGAGCTGACGCGCATCGAAATGCGCATCGAACGGCTGCTGACGCGCGACGAGATCGAAGGCTTCGAGGGCGTCGCAAGGCCCATCGCCGCCGCCGATTCTGAGACGCAGGCCGAACCAGCCGCGGAGCCACCTAAACCGCCCGCGCCGCTGTTGGGTCGTGGCGGCCGCGGCCCACGCCGCTTCCGCCGGGCGCTATAAAACCCGGCTTAACGGCCGTTGAATTCCTTACGCAGGAACTCTTCGTTCGCTTCCCACATCTGTGCGGCTTCGCCGAAATCCACTTGCATGCGGCGCACCCGCTCCGGAACTTGCAAGCGCGAGACCGACTCGACACCCGGGCGCAGCGGAATCTGGGCGCTCGAGGATTGAGCCAGTTGCGTCTCGACCGCGGGCGACAGAATGAAACTCACCAGCCGCCGGGCCGCCTGCGGATGACGCGCTCCTTTGAGAACGCTGACCGTATTGGGAATGAACAACGTGCCGAGTTGCCCGTCGCCCTGATCAGGATAGACGATCGCCACCGGCATCAGTCGGTCGATCTCGGCGATGGCATCGTCCGAATCGGTCAGCCCGAAGGCCAACTGCCCGGCGCCCACGGCCACGGCCACTTGCTTGTTGCTCCCCATGATGTGGACGTGATTGTCCTTGATTTCGAGAAAAAACTGCTCGGCACGGTCCTGTCCCCAGGCCGCGAACAGACAGGCCGCGTGCATCGCCGACGTGCCAGTGATGGGTCGGGCCATGCCGGCCCTACCGCGAAAACGGCCGTCGACCAGGTCGCGAATCGAGCGTGGTAGTTGATCGTCTTTGGTCACTTCCGTGTTGACGAGTAACACGCGAGCTCGAGCTCCGAGCACATGCCAGGTCCCGCGCGGCGAACGATACATCTCGGGCAGTGTTTCGTCGCTAGGGAGCGGATATTCGTCGAGCAAGCCTCGCTCGTCGAGCCGAAGGGTCTGGAGAATCTCGCCATTCCAATAGACGTCCGCATGCGGCTGACCATTCTCTTCCATGATCTGGGCCGCCAGGCCGGCCGATCGGGTCGCGCCTGTGTCGAATGTCGGCACGACGTTGATGCCGGTCACTCGCTTGAAGTCCTGATAGACGGGCTCGGCGAATTCTCGATCAACCGAAGTATAGGCCCCGACCTCGGGCGAGGGGGCTTGCGACGCGCAGCCACCAACCAACAAGAAGATACAAGGCACAAGCGCGCGAAGCTTCGCAACCATGTGGATGGCGCTCTCCCTGGGGCGCTTTCGTTCCTCCACGTCCTCCCCTGAATTCAGTCTATCGTCACGCCAAGACCCGGAGTAGCCGGCGCCGGACCAGGCGACGATGAGTCGACCGTTAATAGGAACCTTTCGCATCGCGAATCGATCGCCCTGTCCGGCTTAACTCCCACGAGAAGCCAACTAGTACCTGGTGCGGCCGCTGCCGGATTCCCCACTCGGCACGATTCTGCATTACCGGTCGCGATCGCCAGGCGGAAAGTACAATAGAACGTTGGACTTCAGGTCCGATCGCTAACCATCAGGACACGAGCAGAACGGCCGGTATGTCGAAATCCACTGCGTTGCTGGTGCTGCTGGCCGCATGGTCGATTCTTACCATGAGCGGCGCGGCCGAAACCGAGCCGGCCGCCGGACCATCGGGCGCGGCCAAGGCACGCCCAGATCTCCGCCCCACGCCGGCCCAACTCAAGGTGGCCAAGATCCGTGAACTTAAGGGGCGACATCTCACCCTGTACACCGACCTGCCGGCCGGTCCCGGCGTCGATTCCTTACCCGACGCCTTCGACCAGGCTTTCGATCAATGGCTCGCCTACTTCCATATCGAGATCACAAAGTCGTCGGCTCCGATCGTGGCCTGCTTGATGCGCGAGAAGCCGCGTTTCGCGGCCGTCGGCCTGCTGCCGGCCGATCTGCCGGCCTTCGATCACGCGTACTTTCGTGGCAACCGTATTTGGGTCTTCGATCAGAAAGACGATTACTACCGCCGGCACCTACTCCTGCACGAAGGAACGCACGCCTTTATGAACACGAACCTCGGCGCCTGTGGTCCGCCGTGGTTCATGGAGGGCATCGCCGAGCTATTGGCTACGCACGCGCTCGTTGACGGCCAAGTGGCGCTCAACCAGTTCCCCGCCGATGCCGAGGATGTGCCGGGCTGGGGGCGCGTGCGCCTGGTGCGCGACGCGCTCGCCGCCGGTCGCCGCATGCCGATCGACGATATCCTCACCTACGACGCGCGGGCCCACGAAGAGGTCGAGCCCTATGGCTGGTGCTGGGCCATTGCGGCGTTTCTAGACGGCCATCCGCGCTATCAGGAACGCTTTCGCGAGCTGGCGCGGCATCCGGACCCCAAAGATTTCAATGATCGCTTCCGCAAGGCATTCGACGCCGACTGGCGGGAATTGGCCGAAGAGTGGCAACTCTTCGTAGCGCACCTGGAATATGGTTATGACCTCGTGCGCGAAGCGATCAACTTCCGTCCCGGAAAACCGCTTCCCGCGGCCGGTGCAAAAGTGAAAGTCGCCGCCGACCGTGGTTGGCAAGCAGCCGGCGTCACGCTCGAAGCGGGCAAGACGTACCACCTCCGCGCCACCGGGCGCTTTCAAGTTGCCGCCGATCCGCGCCCCTGGCCCAGCGGACCCGAGGGGGTCACGATTCGCTACTGGGAACGCAAACCGTTGGGCATCTTGCTGGCAGCGGTCCATCCCGAACCCTTCGATCCCGACTCGGCGAGCACGCTGTTGAGTCCCCTTGCGATCGGCGCAGAAGGGACGATTCGGCCCGAGGCGACCGGCACGCTGTACCTGCGGATCAACGACTCGCCGGCCGAGCTGGATGACAATAAAGGATCGTTGGACGTGCAGATTCGGCCGGAGTAAGCACCAAAGTTGGCGTCCGGGCCGCGCATCCCCCCTCGCCCGGCCGGCCACTGGCGCGTTACTATTTGGGTTCGCCCGCCCCAAGTCGCCATCCCTATCAGCCCGAAGCGCCAGCGAGGGAAACGGGGCTCCTCGCTGGCGCTTCGGGCTGAGTAAGGAAACGGGCCGCAACAACGAACTTTGCGTGCCATGCATTTCGGCCACAGGCCGATAAGCATGCAGCTCGACAATCGGTCAATACGCTCCAGCCCATGCCCAAGCTGTATATCGAAACCGTCGGCTGCCAGATGAACATGCTCGATAGCGAGCTGGTCGTGGCCAGTCTGCGCAAACAGGGTTATGAGCTGGTCGCCAGCGCGCGCGAGGCGGACACGATCCTCTTCAATACGTGCAGCGTCCGGCAACACGCCGAAGACAAGATCTACAGCGCCCTGGGCCGGCTTAAGCACGCCAAGACCCACAACCCGAAGAAGATCATCGGCGTCTTGGGCTGTATGGCCCAGAAAGATCAGCAACTGATTTTCGACCGCGCTCCGTACGTCGACCTGGTCGTCGGGCCGGGTCAGTTGCACCAGATTCCCACGCTGATTTCCGAGATCGCCGCCGGCAGCGGCCCGCGGATGGAAGTCAGTCTCGACCGCACGGCCGGCAGCCGTGCCGAGGTCGAGCGCAGCTTCGAAAGCTACGATCCCTTGCGCGACGAGCAGATGCGCCCCTCGCCGTACCAGGCCTTCGTGCGGATCATGATCGGCTGCGACAAGTTCTGCACCTATTGCATCGTGCCGAAGGTACGCGGGCCCGAGCAGAGCCGGCCGGCCGCGCAGATCGAAATCGAGGCGCGCCGCCTGGCCGACGAAGGCTGCCGCGAGATCACTCTGTTGGGGCAAACCGTCAACAGCTATAAGCACACCGCCGATGGCCGCACCGCGCGCCTGTCGGACCTGCTCGTGCGTTTGCACGAAATCTCGGGGCTGGATCGCATCAAGTTCGTCACGAATTATCCTAAGGATATGACCGACGAGCTGCTGACCGCCGTCCGCGATTTGCCAAAGTGTTCCCACTACTTGCACGTGCCCGTGCAAAGCGGCTCGGACGCGGTGCTGAAGCGGATGAAACGCGGTTACACGGTGGGCGAGTATCGCGAGATGCTCGCGCGCATTCGCGAGACCATTCCCGACGCCGCGGTGACCAGCGATTTCATCGTCGGCTTCTGCGGCGAAACCGAAGAGGATTTTGAACAGTCGGCCGAGCTGTTGCGCGAAGGACGCTTCAAGAACAGCTTCGTGTTCAAGTACAGCGAGCGCCCCGGTACCAAGGGAGCCGAGTTGTTCCCCGATGACGTGCCGGACGACGTCAAGCGCCGCCGCAACAACGAACTCTTGGCACTGCAGGCCGCGATCAGCGAAGAAGACAACCAGGCATTCCTCGGCCGCCAGGTGGAAGTGTTGGTCGAAGGGCCAAGCAAAATGAACCGCGCCACCGACGGCAAGCTTCAGTTGACCGGTCGTACCAACTGTGATCGAATCGTTGTGTTCGACGGGAACGAGCGTCTCGTCGGGCAATTCCTTCCTGTCGTGATTTACGACGCCAATGCGTGGACGTTGTTCGGCAGCGTCGTCACCAGCCACGTCGGCCCCGAAGTCTACAGCTTGTAAGCGCCCCCTCCGCAGGCGGCTCCCCGGCGCGACGGAATAAAGATGGAAATCGGCCGACTGCATCATTTCCTCGATAATCCCGCCGAGGCGGACGGCTGGCTGCGCTCGTGGGGCCTGGAGAATCTCGAGCGCGGCCACGCCAACCTGGTGAACATGGCCACGGCCGGCATCCCGCTCGATCTCTTGGCCACGCTCTGCGATCAATTGGCCGAGCACCTGCCGCGCTCCAGCAATCCTGACATGGCGCTCAACAACCTGGATCGATTCATCCAGGCGTCGCGCAGTCCGCTCGCAATCGGCTCCTTGTTCGAACGTGATCTCGAAGCGCTGCCGGATCTGCTGCAGATCATGGCCACGAGCCAGTATCTAAGTGACCTGTTGGTGCTCGATCCCGGTGCTTACGACTTGCTCCGGATCACCGAAGGGCAGCCGGTGGCGCGCGACGTGCTGGTCGAGGAATTGGCCGCGGAGGTTGCGGCTCTGGACGACGATCATGCGGTGATGACGGCGCTGCGGCGTTACAAGCGGCGCGAGACTTTGCGCATCTCGTACGGCGACATCATCCGCAATCAGCCGCTGTCGACGGTGACGGCGCAAATCTCGTACCTCGCGGACGCCATCGTGGAAAGCGCGGTCCGTTTCGCGCGCCGCCGGCTGATTGAAAAGCGCGGACACCCGCGCGGCCCCGATGGCAGCCCGGCCCGCTTTGTCGCGCTGGCGATGGGCAAGCTCGGCGGTGTGGAGCTGAACTATTCGAGCGACATCGATCTGGTGTTTCTCTACGAAATCGACGGCAAGACCGACGGCCCGCGCGCGATCGACAACGTCGAATTCTTCGATCGGCTGGTACGCGACGTCGTGCGCCTGCTGTCCGAAGCGACGGACCTGGGCGTGCCGTATCGCGTCGATTTGCGCTTGCGACCGCTGGGCGATCGCGGCCCCTTGGTGCAGAGCGTCGAGCAATCGACCCACTACTACGACGTGCTCGGCCGCACGTGGGAGCGGCAAGCGTACGTCAAGGCGCGGGCCGTGGCCGGTGACCTCGATCTCGGCCAGGAGTTTCTCGCCCATCTCGAACCGTGGATCTATCGCCGCTATCTGGCGCTTGCCGATATCACGGGCATCAAAGCGCTCAAGCGCCGCATCGAGCACCGCACCCACACGCAGGGCAAAGACGCCTTCGACGTGAAGACCGGCGAAGGCGGCATCCGCGATGTCGAATTCGTCATTCAGTTTCTACAACTGCTGAACGGCGCCGACATGCCGCAGCTGCGTACGGGCAATACGCTCGAGGCGATCGCGCAACTGGAAAACACCGGTTGCCTGACGCACCAGGAGCGCTCGCTCTTGGAGGAAAACTACAGCTTCCTCCGCAAAATCGAGCATCGCCTGCAAATCATGTTCGATCTGCAGACTCACAGCATGCCCAGCGATCCGCAGGAATTGCGGCGCCTGGCCATACGCATGGGCTACACGGATCAAAAAGGCAAAACGGCGCTCGCCGGCTTCGAAAACGACTATCGCACCAAGACCGCGCTCAACCGCAAGATTCTCGATCATTTGCTGCACGACGCTTTCGGCGACGACGCCGAAACCGAGCCCGAGGTCGACCTGGTACTCGATCCCGATCCGCCTCCCGAGCAGATCGAAAGCGTGTTGGGGCGGTATCCTTTCCGCGACGTGCAACTGGCATATCGCAATCTGCAGGCGCTGGCGAGCGAGAAGATCCGCTTCTTGTCGACGCGCCGCTGCCGGCACTTTTTGGCATCAATCGCGCCACGCCTGCTCAAAGCCATTGCCGCCACGCCCGACCCCGATTCGACTTTGACCAATCTGGAAAAGGTCAGCGACTCGCTCGGCGGTAAAGGCGTCTTGTGGGAATTGTTCAGCTTCAATCCTCCCTCGATGACGCTGTACGTCGAAATCTGTTCGTTCAGCGAGTTGCTCTCGGGCATGTTGATCAGCAATCCGGGCATGATCGACGAATTGATGGACAGCCTGGTGCTGAACAAGCTGCCCTCGCGCGACGATTTGGGCACGATGCTAGCCGAGCTGAGTCGCGGCGCCGAGGATCTCGACCCGATCCTGCACAGCTTCAAGAACACGCAGCAGTTGTACGTCGGGGTGCGCAACATTCTGGCCAAGGAAGATATTGCATCAACGCTCGCAGCGCTGACGAATATCGCCGAGGTCTGCCTGGAGCGGATCGCGCTCGTGGAGTACGAAAAGCTCACCGCCAAGCTTGGCACGCCCACCATCGGCGAAGGTTCGCGCGCTGGCGAACCCTGCTCGTGGACCATCCTGGGCATGGGCAAGCTGGGCGGCCGCGAGCTGAATTTTCACAGCGATCTGGACGTCGTCTTTCTGTACGAAGCCGACGGCATGACGACCCATGCCCGCCGCCGCCAGGCCGAAACCACGACGAATCAACATTTCTTCAGCGAACTTGGACAGCGCATCATCAAGATCGCCAGCCGCCTCAGCCCTTACGGCAAACTGTATGAAGTCGATCCGCGGTTGCGTCCGACAGGCCGCTCGGGGGCGCTCGCGACCAGCTTCGCCGAATTCGCGCGCTACTTCGCCGAAGGAGAAGGGCAACTCTGGGAGCGGCAGGCGCTGACCAAGGCACGCCCGGTCTTTGGCACCGACGACGCCGCGATGGAAGCCGCCGAGCTGGTGCTGCACGCCGCCTACGATCAACCGTGGCAGTCGCAATACGCCCGCGACATTCACGCGATGCGGTTACGGCTCGAAGAAAACGCACCGCAATGGAACCTGAAGCGCGGCCGCGGCGGCATCGTCGATATCGAGTTCACCGCGCAAATGCTGCAACTCGCGCACGGCCGCAAACACCCCAGCCTGCGCGTGGCCAACACGCTCGACGCGCTGGCGGCGCTACGGGCCGCGGGCGTGCTCTCGGCTAAGGACGCCGATTTTCTCACCGCCAGCTACCGTTATCTGCGCAGCGTCGAAGGGGGTTTGCGCTTGATGAACTCGCGCGCCCGCAACACGCTGCCGCAAGAGCCGCTCGACCTGGCCAAGCTGGCCAAACGCCAAGGCGCCGCCGACCCGCAAGCCCTCTTAGACCAGTGCGGGCAATACATGGCCGGCAACCGCGCCTGCTTCGAACGCGCGGTAGCGACGGCGGGCAAGTAATGCTTGTATCCCACCAAGTCTAGGAATCTTGGGTGCCATGCTCACGCTGGTGTGAGCATGTGTCGCGAGACGTTGTGATCTCTTTTGTGGTGCGCCCGTCTCGGCTGCAAAGCCGTTGCTCTCGTGGCACTCCGCCGCTTCATGCAGAGCAAATCAGAACTCGTCCACGGATTCCGCAGATTGACGCAGATTTTCAGAACCGGATTGAGCCTCGCTCTTCTGTCTGCGAAATTTGTGTAATCTGCGGATGCATTCGTGCTTTTGCTTTTTGTGGTGCGGCCGTCTCGGCTGCACAGTTTTTCAGTGCATTGCGCACCTGAAACGGCTCGGCGCGTAGTGCAAGTGGCCAATTCTGCGCGCTGACACTAACGTCGCAGCATTTGCAAGGAGCGAGGCGTCGACCATAGGTACTAAAGGATCATTCGTCACAGACGCCGCAAAGAAGATCGTCGAGAACATTCCTCCGAAGCGTCTGGCGGGATTCATTGGCCGCAACGTACTTCGCGTGATTCCGATCATTAGCACCGGCCTCGCGGTACTCGAGTTCTCCGACAATGTCGAAGCCCATGGTATAGGCGGGGCCGTTGCGCGGGCCACGCCGGTCCTCGGCGATCTCATTTCCGCGCATGACCTTGGCAGCGACATGGCGCGCCAAATCATGGACGATGCGAACGCAGCTGGTGATGAACGTATTAAGGAAATTAACAAGCCAGTCTCCGATGCCTGGCAAAAAGCCAGCGAGCAAACGGCAGATGCCTTCAAGGACTTGGCCCCGAATATCAAGGTAACGAATACTTATGGTGAAAACGGACTAGTCAACCCGCACGAGGTTTCAGACGCGTTGCGGAAATACCGTGACAAGATGTACACGGCGAATTATCTTCAAGCCCATAACGTCGCTGGGCACAACCACGCGACTAAGACCGTGTTTTCAAATTGCATGAATCGATGAAAAACGTTACGACTCCGCCGTCTTGGTTCTCAAGTCAAGGAAGACGGAGCCGTAACGATGTGCGCGAATTATCCCAGCGACCTGACGGACGAACAATGGCAATTGATC
>DASZWQ010000085.1 GCA_035546535.1 Pirellulales bacterium
ACTTGCCGCAGACCCACACCGTGTCGACGGCCACCTCAGGCGGCCTGTCGGTACGCACGTTCACCCTGAGCAGCCACAAGTTGCTCGACGCCAAGTGACGTTGTTGCAAGGTAACCCGTCAGCGAAGAAACCGAGAGCCGCGATCGCGCGACCGCTCAGAATCTCGTGTAAGATGGCTTGCGGTCCGATACACGGAACATCAGATCACGCGAGCTGCGGAGGTGAGCCATGCAACGTGCGCCGCTTTGTGGACTGTCGGTCCTGGCTATGCTGGTAGCGTCCTACTCATGCGGCGTTTTTGCCGCTGAGCCGGGCCCCGATCCGAATAAGCTGATTGGCCGGTTGGTCGATGCCCAGGGCCAACCGATCGCCGGCGCTCAGGTTTCGCAACACGATATCACCTGCCGCCCCATCTCCGCAGCGCTGCCGATCATCACCGATAGCGCCGGTAACTTCGAACTGCCCTCGACCCCCGGAGCGCCTTTGCACGTCGCTGAATTGGCTGCGCTTGCGGTCGTGACCGCGGCGGGCAATTACTTCGAAGTCAACACGCCCGTGATGCCCGAGGCGGCTGGCCGAATTGAAATTCCGATCCCCACGCTATTGACGGCGCAGGCCAAGGCGCCCGACAAGGTGGGCATTGGCGAATTGGCGGGCGTGGTCGTCGATCAGGACGGAAATCCGCTCGCGGATGTCGAAGTACACCCGTGGGATTGGTACCCGCGCTACCGCACGAAGACCAACAAGGACGGCGTCTTTCGCGTTCCGCTATTAGGGCGCGGGGCCAAGGTGGAAGTCCGCTTCAAGAAAGAGGGATTCTCGCCCGAGACGTTTATTCACGCACCGACCGGCACGCCCGGCTGGGTCGTCGCGCTCGGCAAAGAAACATCGATCTCGGGCACCGTGCGCGATGCCGACGGAAAACCGGCCGCCGGCGCTTTGATTCGCGCCAATCAGGGACCGAAGTCGGCTGACGGGGTGATGATCACGACAATCTGGACCGAAACCAAGAGCGACGATCAGGGCCGCTATCAGCTTTTTCTGCAGCCTGACGTCTACGAACTGCTGATCAGGACCCCCGAGCAAGGCGTCCTGCACCAGACCAACGTGGTGGTCGCGCGCGGCTCCGCCGAGCGCGACCTGGAGCTGGCTGCGGGCGTTGCATTTCGCGCCGTCGTTGTCGACGCGCAAACCGAGGAACCGGTCGCCGGCGTTCGACTGTGGAATCGGCAGCACAAGGACGTCGAAGGCCGCTCGAATGCCGATGGCCTGGTGATCATACCTGGCATGCTCCCCGGTACATTCGAGTTCAGCATCGACGCTCCCAGCTATCGTCGCTGGTGGAGCGAGGAAGCGAAGAGCCCTTGGAACCGGCGCTCGGTTGCCAAGCCGGAACTGAAGTGGCAGCGAAATTTCGACCACCTCGATTTCGATCTGCGACCCGGCATGCCGACGGCCAAAATCTTCGTCGAGAAGGGGGTGCGCATCCGCGGGCGCGTGGTCGACCCCGACGGTCGGCCGGTCGCCGGCGCAACCGCGGCGCCGGCCCTGACGGGCAGTGGCAACTCGCTGACGGGCGACACGCGTTTCAGCGTACCAACCAAGGCCGACGGCAGTTTTGAAATGCTACTGCCGGCCAGCAATGACGCGCAATACAACCTGGTTGCCCACGACGGCAAATACGAGGAGTGGCGCAAATGGGCCAACGGTGTCTTGCCGCCGTTCACGACCGTGCCGGGACAGGAAATCGACGACGTCGAAATCCGACTCACCCGCGGCGCCACGGTGCGCGGCCAAGTGGTCGATGCCAAGGGCAAGCCGGTCCCATTCTGCGAGGTGCGGGCTCACGCGGCTGACCTCTTGGAAAATCGATATTACGATCCCACGGTCAAAACCGGCGCCAACGGCAAATTCGAGCTCATGTTCATTCGTCCCGGCAAACAGTTCATTCAATGCGCCCCGCTGTTCCTGCTCGCTCGGGACGCGCCCGCCAAATCGAGCGTGGAGTTGAAGCTCGCCGAAGGACAATCGGTCGACGACGTCGAGCTGGTGACCGGCGGCCCGCCGGCGCAACTGCAGCTGAAATAACAGACGCAATTTGTCGTAAACGAGGCACCAGGAGAAATCCAAATGAGAACTAGCGCGCGGCATATCCTCGTCATGGCATTACTGGCGTACTGGGGTCTTGCCGGCGCCGCGACGTCCTCGAAAGCAGCCCCCGTGGTTTTTAGCCTCGACAGTGCGCAAAGCACCATCACACTTTCGGTGCAAGCGGAAGGCGGAACCGTGGTCTCGACGGCCCAGACTCCAGGGAGCGACACGACGAGCCTTTCAGGCACGTTCGATATTGATCTGGAACCAGGGTCGATCCAGTTTTTGTCAACCAACGATACGCATTTCGCGCTGCAGTCGGTTCCGCAGGCCCCGCTCGCGAATGCATCGCCTGGCACGGCTCCCGCCCAATATGGACTAAGCATTGCCCTCAGCGGCATAGCTACCGGCGTCGTTGCAGCGCGCGATTATGTGGCCGACGCTACCAGTGGCGTTCTCCCGCTCGCCAACGGTGCGTTTGATGCAACCGGGGTATCGCTCGGCGTGTCCGCCGGCACGACGTCCTATAATCTCGTCGTCTTAGGCTCGCCTCTGGTGGGAACCTTCGGCGACCTGATTCCAGTGCCAAACCAGCTGCCGGGCGGCACGCTCACACGTTCCGGCGACGTCTATACGCTGACTGCGCCGATTTTGGCAATGGGTTCGATCGACGCCAACGGAATCGCGCTGTTCGACGTATTCACGGGCCAGGTCGTGGCCACGGCCGTTGTGCCGGAACCATCGAGCTTGCTACTTGCCACGTCTATTATTGTGCCGTTGCTAGAGTTGGGCCGGCGGCGGCGCAGATGCTGACTTCAGTTCGCGCACACGCGCCTCAGACGATTTGCCGGTGCGATCCTCGAATATCGGTCGCGGTTTTAGTGTAGAATGACAGGCCCCATTACCGCTCGCTTCCCGCCCGGCCTCATGCGATTGCTGAATCCAATCATCACGATGCGTGTGCTGTCTTTACTCCTAGCGGTGTGTGCCTGTGCAGTACCCACACTGGCCGCGGAGAACTGGCCCGAGTTTCGCGGCCCACGCGGCGACGGCACCTCGACGTCCGTGGGGCTGCCGACCGAGTGGAGCGAGACCGAGCACATCAAGTGGAAGACGCCGATCCACGATCGCGGCTGGTCTTCGCCGGTCATCTGGAACCAGCAGATCTGGCTGACCACCGCCACGCGCGACGGCAAGCAGTTGTTCGCCGTGTGCGTCGACCGCGACACCGGCAAGATCACGCACGACCTTCTGCTGTTCGAAATCGCCGAGCCGCAGTTCTGTCACGCCTTTAATAGTTACGCCTCGCCGACGCCGGCCATCGAAGAGGGACGCGTGTATGTCCATTTCGGATCGGCCGGCACCGCCTGCATCGACACCGAGACCGGCAAGACCCTATGGACGCGACAGGACTTGCCGTGCAATCACTTTCGCGGCGCCGGCTCGTCCCCCATCCTTTACGGCAACTTGCTGGTCGTGGCCTACGATGGATTCGATTTCAATTATGTCGTCGCCTTCGACAAACGGACGGGCAAGACCGCCTGGCAGCGCGACCGCAACATCGCTTATGAAAACGATGATGGTGACCAGCATAAGGCCTATTGCACGGCGCAAATCATCGAGGTCGACGGCCGGCCGCAACTGGTTTATCCGAGCGCCGGCGCGACGATCGCTTATGAACCGAACACGGGCGAAGAGATCTGGCGCGTGCAGCACGGCGGCATGAATGCCGCGGCGCGCCCGCTCTTTGGCAACGGCCGACTGTACCTGAACACCGCCGATGGCGGCTTCAAGCTGTTCGCCCTGCGCACCGGCGGCACCGGGGACGTGACCGATACGCACGTCGAATGGAAGTGCAAGGAGGGCGTTCCCAGCCGCCCCTCGCAGTTGCTCATCGGCGAGCGGATTTTCATGGTCCACGATCGGGGCGTGGCCACGTGCCTGGACGCGAATACCGGCAAGCCAATCTGGCAAAAGCGGTTGGGGGGCGATTTTTCGGCCTCGCCGGTATCGGCGGCTGGCAAGATTTACTTTCCCAGCCAGGACGGCCGCACGTTTGTCGTGGCGGCTGACGATAATTTCCAACTGTTGGCCACAAACACGCTGGATATTGGCTGCATGGCCTCGCCGGCTGTGTATGATAAGGCCTTGTTCCTGCGCACGGAGGCAAACCTGTACCGTATCGAGGATTGAGAGCCCTCGGTTAAAACTCAATCGATCGCGGGGCGGCGATCCCAAGTAGCTGCAAGCGTCCGATCAGGCGGTCAGGCGCGGCAGCGGAGTTCGACGATGACCGCCGTGCTGCGCGAATGCCTTTCCGCCTGTCGGAGTTCGGCCGAGATCCGGCAAGATTCTCTTGCCACTTCGCGTTTCGTCCCGCACCCGCCTGTGCCCGCTGATCCGCACAGTATTTCACGGCGCGCGTTCGTCCTGGCCGGCGCCTATGTGCTGTCGTCGCTGCGTCCGTCGTCGCTTCGCGCACAAGACGCGTCACAGCCGCCGCGGGTCCGCAATCCGCGCATCTTGTTCATCACCAGTCCGGACGAGCCGGAGTGCGACAAGGAGCTGGCCCGGCTGCGCGCTCCGGGCGCAGACTTCGCGCGCTTGCAATCGGTCGGCTGGAAAATCGGCGCCGGCCCGGAAAATCATTTGCAGATCGTGGATCGCTCGGCCATTCCCGAGCTGGTCTCTCAGTTGGACGTGAAGCACTATCCGACCGTGGCCTGCATTGATGGAGAGCGCATCGTCCGCTCGTTTCAGGCGGGCTGCACGACCCCCTTGGATATGTGGACCTTTGGCTGGCTGGCCAAAGGGATCGACGAGCGACCAGCCAGCAGCCCGACCGAGGCGGCGCGCGCCGAGACGACGGGGCATTATCCGTTGCGCGGAAATCATTGGTCGGTCGACGGCGACTGGTCCCCCACGCGCGAAACCGTGATCAACCACTTGCGCGGGCCCGCGCACGCCCGGTACTTGAATGCCTCGCAAGAGATCGAAAAGTGGTCGTACGAAGAGTTGCGCTCGTTGCACGATCACCTGCACGAAACGTACGGCGGCGGTGTCTCCGCCTCGGCGCAGCGCGCGAAATCATCCTCCAACGCGAATTCCTTCAGCGCCAGCCGCAAGATACTGGGGCACTAGAGAACGTCACGACTTCCATAGCGGCAACGGCGCGAACTCGCCGGCCAGTACATCCGCGGGCCGCACGTCGAGCCAGCCATCGAGCACGGTCGCGTACACCTGGCGAAAATCAACCGCCATGCGGACATCTCCTTCGACCAGATCGCCCAGGTTCGGCGTCGGGCCGATAATTCCCCCGGCGACGCCGTCTCCGGCGAGAAACACGGGGCCGGCGGCGCCGTGGTCGGTGCCCGCCGAATCGTTTTCCGCCGCGCGGCGACCGAACTCGCTAAACGCCAACACCAGCACACGGTCCGACAACCCGCTGGCGGCCATGTCGTCGAGAAACCCCTTGAGAGCCGCCGCCAAAGTGCGTAGCAACTGCGCGTGTTCATTCAGTTGCACGGCATGCGTGTCGTAACCACTTTGCGACGCATAGAAAACCCGCGCAGGGCTGTCCGCCTTGAGCAGCGCCGAGATGACTTTCAACTGTTGCGCCAGTCGCGAGTCGCCATAGCCGCCGGCGGCCTTCTGCGGCTCGCGCGTCACGGCCGTCAGACGTTCGGCCGTCGTGAACGCTTCGTCGTTGGCCCGAGCGACTAATTGTGCCAGATCGCTCGCCCCCACGGGTTCGGTCGCCGCGGCGCGCAACATCTCGGCCGGCACCGCGAGCGACAAATCATCGAGCGAAGAAATCGCGGCCGTGGTCGAACGGCGCCCCCACAGAGCCACGGGCACCGCCCCGGCGCCGGCATAAACAGCATCGGGCGAAGTCTCGGGCGCAGCGCGCTGATCCAAGCACCGCCCCAGCCAGCCATATTGACCGTGATCAGATTCTTCGAGCCGTGCCGCGTGCCAGATGGCCATGCTGCGAAAGTGCGACCGATTCGGGTTCGGATAGCCCACGCCTTGCACGATCGACAGCCGCTTGTCCTCGAACAGCTTGCCCGCCGACTTGAGCGAAGGATGCAGCGCCACGTCGTCCGAAAGCTTGATAAGCTGCTCGGGCTTGATGGCCAGCTTCGGTCGCAAGCGCGCATAGTTCTCGTCGCGAAACGGTACGACCGTGTTCAATCCGTCATTGCCGCCATCGAGCTGGATGATGACCAGCACGCGCCGGTCGCGCTGCGGCTCCGTGGCCCGGGCGGCTCGGGTCAAAAAAGCCGGTACGCAAGGGGCCAGTGATAAAAGCGCCGACTGTTTGAGCAATTCGCGTCGCGTGAGCATAAGAACCTCCAAGTGCGCCCTATTCCTACCCTAGATACGCCTCAGGACGAGATAACAACAACAAGACGGTCGTGGCCAGCGGCGAGCGCTGTGGAGTGGCGGCGCGCATCGCCTCCTGCACGACGAGCTCGATCGTTTCTGTAGCGAGTCCTCCGTACAGCAACTCGCCCAGCCAACGCGTGGCCCCGGCGAGATCCGTGGTGCTGGCATGTCGCTCGACGAGCGCGGCGACGTCGGGCGGCGTGTTGTCGTGGGTCAAACGTCCGTCGACCAGCGCCGCCGCAAAGCCACTGCGTGCCACGATCGCCGAAGAGCTCAGCCACGATTTCCCTTCGTTCCAACCGCCCACGTTGGGTGGGTAAAACAGGTCCTGCCCCATGCGGCCTGCCGCGTCGGCCAGGAGCAACGTGCTGGGCGGTTGCGCAAAGCATTCCAAGGCACGCACGGCGCCCGCGATGTATTCCGGTGGGCCCACGATGCGAGTGCCGATCGCATCGTCGGAAAAAAAACGCTGCGAGCGCAGCACCGTCTCCACGCCCCAGGACACGTCCAGATCGCGCTCGCGCAAACCCGCGGCGAGCGCCTCGAGCGCCGCAGGCTCAACGCCCGACTCGCCGAGAAACGTGCGACAGATTCGCCAGGCCAGGCGGTGGGCCGTAGCCGGGTGCGCAAGCACGATCGTCAATAGGTCATCGCCCGTGAATTTTCCACTCCGACCGAGGATCGTTTTTTCGCCGTCGTCGTGAGATTTCTCGTCGTTGTGGAACTCGGAACCGACGACCCGCCAACCGGTCAGCGCGCGCGCCGCTTGTTGCACGTCCTCTTCGCTGTAATGACCGATGCCCAGCGTAAACAGCTCGAGCAGCTCGCGGCCGAGATTCTCGTTGGCGTGGCCGGCCCGATTCTTGTCGGCGTCGAGCCACACGAGCACGGCCGGCCCCTTGACGATACTGGGCAGGAGCTCGCCAAAGGGCTTACGCGCGCCGGCACGAAAGGCCACGTTCTGGTCGCGCATCATGCCGACGCTGTCGAGCTTCGCATTGCTCGTGGCGAAATGGTTGTGCCACATGAGCGTCAAGCGTTCGGCCAGCGGATCATCGGAGAAGACCATCCGGTAGAACCACCACGCCTTGAGCCGCTGGGGATTGCTCGACGAGACGGCCGCGTCGGCCAGCGCCCGCGACACCGTTTCGAAATCCGCCGGCGCCGCGCCGTAAGCATGGCCGGCCAGAAACCGATCGATCGAGGCTTGCGGACCGTCGGCCAGATCGCGTGCCAGTTCGCTCCAGGTGCCCGCAAAACCGGCGCGGCGGTGCAAGTGAACGACGCGGCGCAAATTCCACGGCGCCGCGGCCGACGGTTCGTACCGCGGCCAGCAAGCCGCCAGGTCCGCTTGTTGCGATGCATGGGCCATACGCATGTCCTTCGAGACTGCAGCCGTTAGGGACGCTGGTCGTCGTACTTGAACTCGCCCAGGTCGATGGTGCCGGTGGCCGGGGCCACGAACTCGCGCTCCATGGAAAGCGAGCCCTTTCGCGCGCCCAGCAGGTGGTAGGTAGCGCCGGGAATCAGCGCCGGCAACGTCACGCGACCGTCGGCATCGGTACCGGGTCCGTGGATGTAATTCACGCGATCAAGATTGGCGACGAAGTCCGCGTCGGCAGCCATTTCTCCCATTCGCTGCGCAATCGAGTTGTAAGCGAAGCCTCCCGGCTTGATCACGACCTGCAAACTAGGGTGCATCTCTTGCTTCGGACTACCATCCGGCGCCACGAAGCGCGCCGTTGCTTCGACGCACGGGTGCAGCACCACGGTGCAGCCATCGTCGCTGGCCTTCAGTTTGACGGCCGCGCCCAGGCGTCGCTTCGGCTCCAGAACGTAAACCGGGTATTCCTGGTCGGCTTCCAGCCCGGAAAGTTCGAAGCGGTCTCCCGATGTCGGCTCCGTGTAAGCGTTCCAGTGCAGCCAGAACGGACGAATGTTCAGGCCGCTGACCACCAGAGTGTCCTCGACCGGTTGCCCCTGCTCGTCGACGATGTGGCCATGAATCGTGGCGCCGCGCGCAAGCGCGATCTTTACTTCGAGCGGTTCCTGATTGGGCTGCGGATCAACCTTCTCGATGGCATGCGCGTAACTGCGCTGTCCGCCGCGCTTCGAGGCATACAACTCGCGGCTACCGATTTCGCGCAAGATGTAGGAATTTCCCGGCCCATGCACCAATAACCGGCCCGGTCCAGGCAAGACGACGATTTCGAAGCGGCCGGAATCATCCGAAGGGCGCATGTCCTGCCAGCCCGTGAGAATCTGGTCACTGACATTCCGGTTGTTCTCGCTTTCCGGAATGTATTGCACGGCGGCGCCGGCGATCGGTTTCCCCGTGTCCGCCTCGACGATCGTGCCGCGCACGATCACGCCGCGCGCCAGCTTGACGTCGACCTTGCGCACCCGCTCGCCCGATTGCCACTGGATCGCTTCTTCCAGTCGCGTCTTGTAGTTCAGATAAGGTGTGTGGGCTGGACCAAAGGCATTAACGCCGAAGCGGATGCCCGAGTGAGGGTTGATGCGATAATGCCCCTGGTCGTCGGTTTCGCCCTTGACCGTCGACATCGAGCCGAACTGCTGCTGGCTGGCCCAGATCGAAACCTTGGCGTGCGGCGCCGGCTCGCCCGTGTCGGCATAGCGCACCGTCCCCTCGAACCACTGCGCGGGGGCAAGCGCCAGCACGATCTCCTCGCCCGGCTTCACATTTTTCACAAGCGAGCGATACGTGGCATCGTTCTTGGAGCGCTCTTCCGCCTGTCCGGAGTTGAGCGTCACGTTTTGGGGCGCGAACTGCTCGGTGCCCGGCACGTCGAGATGGATTCCGTGGCCCTGGGGCACGCCATGAATCTCGAAGCGCCCCTCGGCGTCGGTAGCCGACAAGGTCGGCCACGCGGCCGGATAGGTCTCGGCCTGGAAAAAGGAGACGGCGTCCGTCCACCTCTCATCGCCCGATCGCGGCATGATCGCCTGCAGCTTCATTGCTACGCCCGCGCCCGGTTGGCCATCGACGTTCACGACTCGGCCGCGGACTTTCTCCTCGGGCGAGAGCTTCAGTTCGACTTCCAACTGGCCATCGTCCGGCTTGAACGTCGCGTATCCCAGGCCCAGGCCCGAGGCTCGCGCGATCAGATGGGCCTGGCGATGAGTTTTTGACGAGAGCTTGGGAAAACTGAACGCGAATCGCCCTTCCGCGTCGCTTTTTCCTTGGGCGGGAACTTCCGCCTTCTGACCTATGAAACCGCCGACCTCGGGCGCAATGCGCAAGGCAATGATCGCCACGTCGGCGCCGGCGATCGGCTGGCCATCGGTATTAACGATGCGGCCGCGCACGTGGGCCGTGTCATCCGTATCGGCAGCTTTCGTTGCTGAGACCTTGGAATTGTCAGCAGTCGCGTTGCCGGCTTGCTTTTCGTCGTTGCTGGACTCCGTAATCACGAATGCGAGCGGCACCGGCTCCGTGCGCGGAGTGCTACCCTGGGCAATCGCGCCTGTCGTCGCAGTTCGCTTAACCGCCGGGCGCTCTTTCTTCGAGATATCGATCTCGCCCAGGTCGATCGTCTCCCCGGCAGCCACGGACAGACTATCGGCCAGGAAGTACGTCTTCGCGGACTGGTCTGTCGCAAAGATACGGTACGTGCCGCCAGGCAACACACCGCGTACAACAAACCGACCTTGCTCGTCGGTCATCGCAGGTTCGAGCGTGTGCCCCGAAGTGCGCTTCATCGAAACATCGCATTCGATCTTTGCACCGCGTAGCGGCTCTCCGTCCTTGGTGAGCAATCGTCCCTGGACCGTGCTGCACGGCTCGAGCACAAGCTTGGCCGGACCGGGCCAGTCGTTCTTCCACGTGACTTGCTGCGCCTTGCCCAGATTGCGTGCCGCGTGATAGGCCATTGCCCATCGATCCTCATTCGGCGCGAGCCCGACGACCTCGACACGGCTCTTCGCATTCTCGACGCGCCGCGGCGCCAATCCCCACCACACCGTCGCGCCCGACACCGGTTGGTCGGCCGTATCGACCAGGTCAACGGCCAGCCACTTGCCGCCGGCCAGCACGAAGTCGACGGTCGCCACTTCCTGTCCGGCACGGATCGTGACATCTTTCACGGCCGTCACATTCTGGCTGCGCGGCACGTAGAGCTGCGAAATCTCTTGAAACTCCTCGTTACTGGGCAAATCCTTGATCGCGTCGATACCCTGCCCCGATGGAACCGGAACGTTACTGGCGACGAGCACCTCGACCAGACCGCGTCCGGGCAGGCCGACGATGCGGTAACGCCCGTCTTCGTCATTCATGTGCCCCTCGTAACTGTCGGCGAGGACGCGCTCGTGAAACTCGGGCCAATCCTTGATCGTGGGATTGTCAGGCCACGGCAGATAGTAGATCCGCGCCCTCGCGGCAGCTCCGGTCTGCTCGAGCGTGACGCGCCCGCTGATCCACACGCCGCGGCGCAGTTCGAGGTCGAGCTTCACCGGCGCAAAATCGTTGGCCGTCGGCACGTCGAACTCGCGCACGAAGTACGGCTCGTCTTTCGGCGGCACGACGATCACGCGGTTCCCCTTGCCACGCGGCATTCCCTCGAGCCGATAACGCCCGTCGCGATCCGCGAGCGCGCCCACCTTCCGGGCATTGGCCCCGTTGGGCTCGCCCGCAAATTTCTGGCTGTAGACATGGGCACCCGCGATAGGCTGGCCGGACTTCGCATCGCGGACGATGCCTTCGATCGTCTGCGAGGGCTCGGCGACGTATTGGAATTTGGCGCCATAATAAGCTTCGGTCCGATTGTGCGTGACCCCGGCCCCGTCAACGCGAATCGGCTCCATGGCCCGTGTCACGACGTGAATCGATTGCGCCGCCATTCGAGCGCCCGACAGTTGCAACGTCGCCAGTCGGTCTCGGCCGAGCCCTTCAAGACGGAACCGGCCGTCATCATCGGTCGTCACTTCGGTCGACAGGGGCAAGTCGCGACGATAGATCGTCAGCAGGGGCGCCTGCGAGATCGGCCCAGTGCGCAACTGATCGATCCACGCCGCCGGATCCTCAGCCTCGCTGAAGGCCAGCGCTTCGAGCCGGAGTTGCAGTCCCGCGATTGGGAGCCCCTCGAGATCGATCACGCGACCCTCGATCGGCTCATCAGGCACAAGCTTGATCATAAGCGGTTCCGCCGTGTGGCCGGCGTCAGCCACCGCGTAGGCCATCCCATAACCGGAAGCCGCCGCCTGCAGATAAGCTTTCCATGGCTTCGCCTTGGTCTCCGACGAACCCGCGGGCCGAGGACGCTGGATCGCGATCTCAAAGCGGCCGTCAGCATCAGTGCGTGTGTTTCCGCGCGACAAGCGCGATATGACCCTGGCGCCGGCGATCGGTTCGTCTTTCGGTCCTATGACGCGCCCGCGCACCAGGTGCGATTCCGGCCCAGACGCAGCCGCGGCCGGCGCCTCGGCCGGCGGTGGGACGCGATCATCGGTAGTAACACTGGTGGACGGGCCACTAGTGCCACCCGGCAGGGCACCAGTGGCAGCCGACGTTGCCGCACCCGCTGTTGCCGCAGCCACCATCGGAGTCCGCTTGATTGCCGGCCGCTTGTCGCTCGTCGTATCGATTTCGCCCAGATCGATGGTTTCGCCGGGCTGCGGCTCTACCTTCTCGGCAAATTGCACGAGCCTGTTGTGTTCGTTGACGGAAATGTCCCATGCACAGCCCGTCGGAAGATTGGTGACCGTGAACCGCCCCTCCTTGTCGGTCACGCCCGTCGGGAATTCGGGCGTGTGATTCCGCTCGCCGGCGATGCGCAGGTCGAGCTTGTTGAATGCGAGCGGCTGACCATCCTTGCCCAGCAAACGTCCTGTCACCGTAGCGCAAGGAATCAGCCTGGCGGTGACCGCGGCTTCGCCCGCGTCTTGTTTGCATACCACCAGAGCGCAGCCCAGGTTGCGCTCTTTGTGATAGAGAAGCACGCGGCGTTTTTCTTCCGGACGCAGCCCTAGCACATCGAAAGCCGCGGGCAGGTCGCGATCGATGTGCCAATGATAGCGCGGCCACAAGCCGTAGGCTTCGGCACCCGCGATCGCCTGATTCGCAGGATCGACAAGCCGTAGCGGCACTCGCTCGCCCGAAGAGATTTCGAAATCGACCGCCACGCGTGCGTCATTGTCGCCGATATCGAGTTCGCGGACCGCGAGGTTCGAGTCGTCGTGCGGCGAAAGCATGTAGGTGGTCTTGTAGAAAGCTTCGCGCTTGGGCAAGTTCGTGATCTGTTCCAGCCCCTGCTGCGCGGGAGCAGGCATGTTGGTCGGCGCGTCGGAGATCATCGACAGCATCAGGTAGCCACGCCCCGGCAAACCGACAATGCAGTAGTTGCCCTCTTCGTCCGTCTCGTAGCGCCATTGTGGGCCAGGCAGTCGATGAGAGTTGAATTCCGGCAGGTCGGCCATGTGCGGATTGTCGGGGTGCGGAAGGTAGAAGAGTCGGCCGCCCGCGGGCGCGCCGGTGTCCTTGGCCGTGACCCGGCCCGTGATCAGCACGCCCCGATGCAACTCGAGATCGCATTGGACCGCCTCCAGCCGCTCGGAGTTGGGCACGTCGAACTCGCGCATGAAATAAGGTTGCTCGTCGTTGGGAATCGCGGCGATGCGATTGCCCGTGCCGCGCGGCATTCCTTCGAGCCGATAATGGCCGGTGCTGTCGGAAACGGTCTGCAGTCGGAAATCGCCGGAAACCTTGTGGCCTGAGAACGATTCGCTCCAGACTCGCATGCCCGGCAAGGGCTCGCCGGTTTTCGCGTCGCGCACCACGCCCTCGATTGGCGGCGACGGTTCGGCGATGAATTGGAACTTCGCGCCGTAGATCGGCTCGGGCGCGGGCTTGTCGTCGGCGTACCACTTCATGTTGAACGTCGCGATCGGCAGCGTGACCAGTCGCAGGTCGGTCGCCACGACGCCACCGCCCGCCAACTTCAGATTCACAAAGCGATCGCGGCCGATGCCCGTGATGCGAAATCGCCCGTCGGCATCGGTCGTGTATTGTGCGGTATTTGCGAAGCGCGCGCTCTCCTTATCGGTGGTGAGCTCGAAATGCGGTTGACCGTTCGCTTCCGAGTTGTGAAAGGGGACGCCTTCGCGAAGCGCCGTGACCCACGGCGTGAGATCCTGCTTCTCATTCGTAGTAATGCTGAAGATATCGACCTTGGCTCCCGCGACCGGATGGCCTTCGAGGTCGACGATGCGTCCCTCGATTGGCTCATCCGGCACAAGGCGGATCACGGCATGCCTTTCGGCGCCCAGCGCGCTGTATTTGACGCCCGCCATGCCGAAGCCATCGGCGCTGGCCACGATCCGCGCCCGCTTCGACCAATCCGAGGAGTCGCCCTTCCCATACTGCTCGTCGCTGACCTCGATGCGGAAGTTACCCTGTGCGTCCGTCTTGGTCACGTCAGGCTTGCCGCGTGCTTGGAACCAATCCCATCTTTGCCCCTGCACGGCTACATCGGCGCCCTGCACCGGCCGCCCATCCGGATCGAGAACCTGGCCGGTGATGACGGGCTTTACGGCGGCTTTCGGTGGTGTTTGACCATTGCCCGCGGCACTGGTGGACAAGCCACCCGTGGCACCCGTAGTGGGCGCGGCACCCACAGCACTCGAAGCATTCAACCCGGCGGTGGCCGGCTTGCGCGTGATCTCCGGTCGTTCGGACTTCGTGATATCGATCTCGCCGAGGTCGATCGTTTCGCCCGGCGCCACCGAAACGCCCTCGGCGATCGTTACGAACTCACCCCGCGGCGACTGGCAGTGCAGTTCATAGTCGCAGCCCGCGGGCACCATCGTGTTGGTCAGGCGACCGTCCTTGTCGGTACTCTCCCAATACAGGCCCTGGCCCCGCTCACCGACAGCCTCGAAACGCACCACGGCCGGCACCGGCTGCCCCTCGCCGTCGACCAGTCGCATAGCAATCGTGGCGCACGGTTCGAGTTGAACCTTGATGGGCTCGTTACCGGTTTCAGACGCGCGCACAAGCAATGCCTTGCCAAGCCTTCGCTCGTCGTGATGCAAAAACACGCGGCGCTGCTCGTCGGGCCACAGTGCCCGCACTTCGACCGTAGGGCCGGCGTCGTTCTCTTCGTGCACCTGCTCGTCGGGCCACAGGCCACGGGCCGTAACGCCGTCGAGTGGCTGCCCCTCGGGGTCCGTAATTGCAAGCGAAACTCGGATTCCGTCAACTAAGCTGATGTTCGCTGTGACCTCTTTGTCCTTTTCGGTCGGACGAACTTCAACGCCCGCGGTCGGCGATGACTTGGTCGGAGGCAACAGCGCACCAACGCGCGAAAACGCATTGGCGCCTGGCAAATCCTCAATCGCGCGCAGACCCTGCCCCTGCGGATAGGGATGGTCGTCGTTAACGCGAACCGTCACCAGCCCGCGCCCGGGCATGCCGACCAGCCGATAGTTTCCCTCCGCGTCGGTCGCGTGACGATAGAATTGCAGGCCGGGCAAAACTGTTCTCTGGAACTCAGGCAAATTCTGCACGTGCGGATTGTCCGGCCACGGGACGTAGTAGACATGGCCACTTACCGGGCCGCCTGTCGCCGCGTTGGTCACGCGCCCGCTGATCCACAGGCCGCGATGTAACTCCATGTCGAACTTCACCGGCGCGAGACCATCGCCCGTGGGCGCATGGAAATCGCACATGAAGTACGGCTGATCGTCCCCCGGCACGGCCACGATCTTGTTCCCTTCCCCCTTGGGCATGCCCACCAGGCGGTATCGCCCCTCGTCGTCGGCCACCGTTTCCAGCGAATGCACTCCGCCGACCCCCGTGCCGGCGAACGTATCGCTCACGACGCGCACGCGCGGGATCGGCTCGTGCGTCTTGGCGTCACGAATCACACCCTCGATCGGCTGCGACGGTTCGGCCGCGTATTCGAACCGCGCGCCGTAGAGGCTACTATCCGAAATGCCGATCCCGGCGCTGGCGATCTTTTCCATCGGCCGCGAGACGACGTTGACCGTGGCGATGACAATGCCCGCTCCCGAAAGTCGCAAGGCCGCGAGCCGATCGTGCCCTACGCCATCGAGGCGGAAGCGGCCGTCGACGTCGGTTTCGGATTTCAAGGCAAGCGCCGCGACATCTGCATTCAGCGTCTTGTTGGGTGTCGCTTCCCGTTCGGGCGTCGATTCGGTCTTTCGTTGCGAGCCCGCAAGAAAGACCCAATTACTTGTACGGCTGGCCGATTCCTTCGCATACTCGCGCATGCGATCGAGCCAGTTGGAGAGATCATCTGTTTGGTTCGCGCGCAGATTGAGCAACTCGACCTGCACGCCACGGATGGGCTTTCCTTCCAGATCGACGATGCGACCCTCGATCGCTTCTTCCTTGGCCAACCGTAGCGTTGTCTCCTCGCCCGGCTTGACGTCTTCATAGCTGATCCAAGCGGGTCCGAATCCCGGTTTCCATGCCACGATGTTGGCATATTGCCAGCCGCGCGATTCGCCAAGTTCCGGCAGTTGCGACTTGCGATATTCGATCTCGAAGTGACCTGCGGCGTCGGTCTTTGCTCGGGCAATCGGCTCCCGCTTGCTGGAAGAGCGCCAGTAGTATCCGGCCACCATCACGTCCGCACCGGCCGCGGCCTGCCCCGACGGATCAACGACCCGTCCCGTGACGCGGATGGTGTCTCCTACTGGCTCGGGACCGCGCTTGTCTGCCGGCACGGCACTAGCAGGGATAAATGTGCCGGCGGCTCGGTTGGTGTCGGTCGCCGGTTCACCAGAGACGGGCTGCGCCGTCATCGCCTTCATCGCCGGTTTCGAGCCGCCGGAAAATCTACCCGTGGCTTGACCGTTTGCGGCACTGGTGGACGAGCCACCAGGGACACCCGTGTTCGAGAAGCCACCAGTGGCACCCGTGTTCGAGAAGCCACCAGTGGCACCCGCCGTGGGTTGTTTATTCGCAGCGCTCGGAGGCAAAATCACCGTGTCGCCCCGTGGCTGCGCAGCCTTGCCGCCGAAGAGTGCGGCTGCGGCGGCCGACTGCAGACCATTCGTTTTCGCGCCGGCGGCTGTCGTGCTCTTCTTCGGCTCGGGTCGCGTGAGCGTCACATCGCCGACGTCTTTCGTCTCGCCAGCTTCGACCGTGAGATCAGCGAACAGCTGTCCGTAGTTCTCTCCGCCCTGCCCTTCGACCGTGTACTTGCGGCCGGGAATCAGCCCGCGAATCAGGAAGTTGCCGTCGTCGTCGGTCGTGAGAAACAGCTCTGGCTTTTCGCGCGTCGTCGGCACGCCTTGGCCCGATAACTCGACGCGTGACAGCGCGCCACCCTGCTTATCGACCAATCGTCCGCGAATCGCGCCGGCCGGCGCGAGCTGCACGACGAGATTCTCCGGCGGAGGTCCGGCCAGCAAGTAATGGCCCGCCAGGTCGCGTTCGGGGTTATAGAAGAACAGATCGCGGGGCTGGTCCGGATAATAGC
>DASZWQ010000086.1 GCA_035546535.1 Pirellulales bacterium
GGTCTGGTCCGAAACCACGCCGTTCGATTTTTCCGGAAAGTATTTCGATCTGAAACACGTCGGCGGCAAGCCGAAACCGTGGGGCGACTCGCGGCCCTTGTTGATGAGCGCCGGGTCGTCTCCCGAAGGCCGCGCCTTCGCCGCGCGCCACGCCGATTGTCTGTTCATGGTGATTGGTGACGACTCAAAGCTTGCTGCCGAGATCGCCACCCTGCGGGCGGGTACGTCCGGCATCGGCGTGTTCGCCAGCGGCCACCTCATGTGCCGGGCAACGCCGAAAGAAACCAAGGAGTATTACCATTACGTGGTTCACGAGAACGGCGATTGGGAGGCGGCGGAAGCGGTGATCCGAAAACGCATCGCCGGCGACGGGCGCTCGCTGCCGCAGGAGCGCCTGCGCGCCATGATGGAACGCTTCATCAGCGGTGGCGGCACCTTTCCGGTCATCGGCAGCTATGACGAAGTGGCGGCGACGTTCAAACGTCTCGCCGATGCCGGCCTTAACGGCATGGCGATCGCCACCGTGAACTATGTGCAGGAAATGCCGATCATTCGTGACGAAGTCCTGCCGCGGCTCGAACGGCTGGGCCTGCGCCAGCCATTGCGCTAGCGATATGACATCAATGCCGCCTACGACCCGCACGACGCGCATGCAGAACGCGAACCGCTTCAAGCTGGGGCTGTTCGGCATGAACTGCTCTGGCTCGTTCGCGACCACCGCCCCGGAGCGCTGGCAGGCAGGCTGGGAGGAAAATCTCGAGGCGGCCCGGCTCGCCGACGAAGCCGGTCTGGAGTTTCTGCTGCCGATCGCGCGCTGGCTCGGCTATGGCGGTCAGACCGACCGCCAGGGCACTACCTTTGAGACCTTGTCGTGGGCGTCGGCACTCCTTGCCGCCACCGATGAGATCGTCGCTTTCGCGACCATCCACGTGCCGCTGGTGCATCCGGTGTTCGCCGCCAAGTCGATTGTGACCGCCGATCATGTTGGCAGTGGGCGCTTCGGCATCAATATCGTTTCGGGCTGGAACGTCGAGGAGTTCGCGATGTTCGGCGTGCAACTGCGCGACCACGACGAGCGTTATGCCTATTCGGCCGAATGGGTCACGATCCTCGATAAAATCTATGCCGAAACCGCGCCGTTCGATTATCACGGCAAATATTTCAGCCTTAAAAACGTCGAGGGAAAACCGAAGCCATGGGGCAACGGGCGGCCGCTGCTGATGAGTGCCGGTTCGTCACCGGCCGGCCGCGCCTTCGCGGTGAACTACACCGACTGTCTGTTCATGGTGATCACGGAAGAAGACACCATCGCCTCAGATGTTGCGCAGGTACGTGCGGTCCCCGGCGCTGACAAATGCGGGCTCTATGCCAGCGGCCACCTGTTGTGCCGGCGCACCGCCAAAGAAACCGAGGAATACTACCATTATCTGGTGCGCGAGAAGGGCGACTGGGAGGCCGCGGAGCAGATCATCGCCAAGCGCGCCGCGGGCGGCTCGCAATCGCTGTCGCCGGACATCATGCGTCGGATGAAGGAACGCGTGATCGGCGGTGGCGCGACCTTTCCGGTCATCGGGAGCTACGATGAGGTCGCGGAGAAATTCCTGCGTCTGTCGGAAGCCGGGCTCGACGGCATGGCGCTCATCCTCGTCAATTATGTGCAGGAAATGCCAATCCTGCGTGATGAAGTCCTGCCGCGCCTGGAACGCTTGAAGCTCCGCGCCGGTCATAAGACATCGGAGACACGGTCATGAATGCGCTGCGCGACAAATATGCCATCGTCGGCACCGGGAAGAGCCGGCTCGGCCAGGTCGGCCTCAATTCACTGGCGCTTCTGGAAGAAGCCATCAAAAATGCGCTCGACGACGCCGGCCTGACCAACAAGGACGTGGACGGCGTGGTGGTGCGCGGCCCTGACGATGTCTATTCGCATCACCAGCTGGTCGCCGCGCGCCTCGGCATCGACGTCAATTTCAGCACCAGCCTCGACAATGGCGGCGCCAGCCAGATTCTGGCGATCATCCTCGCCGTTATGGCGATCGAAGCAGGGCTGGCCACCACCGTCGTCTGCGGCTACGGCCGCGACAGCTGGACGCGCACGCACTCCGAGGGTCGCGGCCATGCACAGAACGATCTCATTCCCGCCGCGCAGCGGCCGCGGGAGCACGGTCCGGAGTTCGGCCATTTCGGGGCGGTATCTCAGCACGCCTTTGGTGCCCGACGCCACATGTTCGAATACGGCACGACGCGAAAAGACTTCGCAGCGATCGCAACGGCGTTTCGCGAACATGCGCTACGCAATCCCGACGCCGTCATGAAGAAACCGCTGACCATTGACGACTATTTCAAGGCGCGGCTGGTGGTCGATCCGTTCGGTTTGTTCGACTGCAGCCTGAACAGCGATGGCGCCGGCGCGGTGGTGGTGACCTCGACCGAACGCGCCAAGTCACTGCGGCGCAAGCCGGTGCTGATCAAAGGATTTGCCACACACAACAACACCAAGGGCTGGATCGAAGAGGACCACATGCTGTCGACCGGTGCGGTCGAGAGCGGCGCGCGAGCATTCAAAATGGCGGGCCTCGGCCCCAGGGAAGTCGACACCGCGCAGATCTATGATTGTTTCACCTACATGGTGCTCACCCAGCTCGAGGATTACGGCTTCTGCAAGAAGGGCGAAGGCGGAGAGTTCGTGCGCTCCGGCGCGTTGCGGCTGGATGGTGCGCTCCCCACCAACACGTCAGGGGGCCAGCTCTCGGAGGCCCACATCGAAGGCATGCTGCAGATCGTGGAAGGCGCACGACAACTGCAGGGCATTTACGCCACGGACCGGCAAGTCCCCGACGCCGAGATTGCGCTGATCAGCGGTCACGGCGGCAACCAGGTTTGTCATTCGACTCTGATACTGGGAAGGGCGTGACGCCATGGCCGATTACAACAAGCCGGTACCCGTTCCGTCGCAGGAATCGAGGCCCTATTGGGACGGATTGCGCAAGCAGAAATTGATGATGCCGCACTGCGATAACTGCGGACGCTTCTGGTTTCCGCCATCGCTATTGTGCCCGCACTGCAATTCGGCGAAGTCGACCTGGACCGCGACCGGCGGCCGCGGACGCATCTTCAGCTACGTCGTCTATCACCGCGTCTATCATCCGGGCTTCGCCGACGAGGTGCCCTACACGGTTGCCGTCATCGAACTCGACGAAGGGCCCCGCATGATCAGCAACGTGATCGGCATTGCTCCCGAAAAGGTCGAGTGCGATATGCGCGTCGAAGTTGCTTACCAGCCGATTACGGAAAAGATTACGCTCCCCAAGTTCAAACCCATCGCGTAGGCGCCCTGCCATGTCCCCTGGCGCTCTTGACGGCATCAAGATCTTCGAATTCGCGAGCTACGTCAGCGGCCCCTATGCGGGCATGCTGCTGGCCGATCTCGGCGCAGAGGTCGTCAAGGTCGAGACGCCCGACGGCGGCGATCCTTTCCGGATGTGGGGCAAGACCGACTACAACGGCACGTTCGGCTCGATGAACCGCAACAAGAAGAGCGTGACGCTCGACTTGAAAACCGAGACCGGGAGAGCGGCGGCGCGTAAGCTCGCGCTTGGCGCCGACGTCGTTATCGAAAACATGCGCGCCGGCGCCATGGAGCGATTCGGCCTCGGCTATGAGGCGCTGGCCGCCGACAACCCGCGTCTCGTCTATTGCTCGATCACGGGCTTCGGTTCGCAAGGCCCCTATCGCGAACGCCCGGGCTACGAC